>NZ_JBQVPI010000003.1:0-220719 GCF_052438155.1 Shinella sp.
TGTAGCTAACGGCAGGACTCTTCATCCCACCGTCTCTAGGCCCAATTCACTGACGCCGCGTTTATGTGACAACACCCAAAAATGTACCGGGGTTAGAAAAGCCCTAGCGTGCGCAACATGCCTTCGAATGTGAGCGCGTGCTGATCATTGTTTTCCCCATGCGGTCGGGGATGGGCGCCTCGTTGTTCGAAACCATGCCTATAGACGTTGCTGGGGCTGTATCCGAACTGTTGCGTGAAGGCGCGGCTGAAGTTCGCGGGGGAATCGATGCCGATCGCCGCACCGATCTCCGCGACCTTCCGGCCATCGGCCGGGTCCGCCAACATGGCGTGAGCCGCAAGGAGTCGGCGGCGGCGAATGTAGTTCGCAACGCCGCCCGAAGTCTCGAACAGTTCGTAAAGCCGCGTCCGGGAGATGGCCAGTTCCTTGCAGAGCGCCTCGGTGGTCAGGTCGGGCGAGGCGATATGGTTTGTGATGAAACGCCTCGCCCGTGTTATTAACCCAATATCCGAGACGTGATCCGTGCCGGCATTGCGATCCACCAGGGGCGTTACCGCCTCGAACACCATTTCCCGCAGGCGTTCCCTGACACCGGGCAGATCCTCCTGTGTGAAGAAAGGCAGATTGGTTTCGACGCTTGCGATATAGTCCGTCAGCAACCGGGCGCGATGGCCGCCCAGGACAATGTTGTTGCTGGCGGTTGGCAAGCCGCCATGATCGGAAAATAGGTCGACAGGTGCAATCAGGCTCAGCGATTCCGTTGCCAGTTTGCGCCCTCGGAAAGGGCGGCCGAGCGAGCGGATTTCCACCAGTCCCGGTTCATTCTCCGCGACGCGGCCATCGACCTCGGTCCAACTGCGACCGGACTGCAGAAAAAGGATGTGCCAGTGATCGAGGGGGCTGAGCCGCACCTTCTCGGGCGGGCGCATATAGGTGAAAGCGGGGCTGCTTTGCCTGGTCATCAGCATGCCACCCAGATTCCAGACGCTCTGGCGGGCGACAAACCCGTCGCTGGGATAAACGTCTTCCGGCAGTTGGATGTCGACTAAAGGGGAGATGTATTCCTGCCAGGCCGCAAACTGCTGGGACGGCGGTAGATTGCCGGTTTCGAAATGCAGGGGAACCAGCACGTCGCTTTGCATCTCATCCACACCCAGCGGAGCCTGGACCACGCGTGCAAAACGCCTACGTTCGACGAATTCCGACCGCGACCGAATGTCGACCATTGTCCTGACCTTGCTTACTCCGAAATGCTGGAACGTCTCGTCCCGACGCGGTTTTCAGTGGTACGCATCCTACTCTGTCACGCGCTTTGGTAGGCACCATGTGCAGAGGTGGTATTGTCTAGCTTCTTTGTACAATACTCAATTGCCCAAGAGTTAAGTGTCGATTTGCGTCTATTGTATATATACCGCACTTTCGATTTATTCAATAGTATGATTTTTTATCGTTAATTTCTATGAGTTCGCGTGGCCGTTTCATTTGAAAATAAGTGCCTAAATTCCCTCGAGCGGACTGATTCTCAGCTAGAGCGCTGGTATTGCTTGTCAAGGGTAGTGGATCATCGATTCAGGCCTGTGTCTGCGATTGCCGTACGTGCCGCGCGGTTGTGTGGCTTAAAACTTCAAGTAGAACAAATCCGAAGTAGACAAAAACCCTCATGTCACAGGAATGGATGATTCGAAAAGTTTCCGGATTTAATGATATTGTGTTAATACAATTTAGCTAATATATACATTTTCAGAGTTAATAAAAGGTAAAAATCCCTGCAAGTACTGAAAGGTATTTGCGAGATCGCCCCATTGTTTGGAGTATTGTGGGTATGCCGTACAAAACTCTCAACGCAAGCATGAATAAAAAAGCCAAGCATCGTGTTCTTGTGGCAGGTGGTGCGGGGTTTCTGGGATCACATCTCTGTGAGCGCCTCCTTAGAGGTGGTAATACCGTGATTTGCGTGGATAATTTTTCCACGGGCCGGATGGAAAATCTGCACCACCTGCTGCGCTTCGACACGTTCAGCTTCGTGCGGCACGACATCGTCGAGCCGATCGATTTCGCGGTTGATGAAATCTACAATCTCGCCTGCCCAGCTTCGCCACTGCATTATCAGGCCGACCCGGTCCATACGATGATGACCAGCGTCTTGGGCGCGCTCAACCTCTTGGAACTTGCGGCGCACTACAAGGCGCGGATTTTCCAGGCGTCGACGTCGGAAATCTACGGCGATCCCCATGTGCATCCGCAACCTGAGACCTATTGGGGCAATGTCAATTCCTTCGGCCCGCGCGCCTGCTACGACGAGGGAAAGCGGTCTGCCGAGACGCTGTTTTTCAGCTATCACCAGCAATACGGCGTCGATATCCGCATCGGGCGCATTTTCAACACCTACGGGCCGCGTATGCGTGCCGACGATGGCCGGGTTGTCTCAAATTTCATCGTTCAGGCTTTGAAGGGTGAGGACATCACCGTCTACGGCGATGGATCCCAGACCCGTTCCTTCTGTTATGTCGACGATCTGATTGAGGGCTTCTTCAGGCTGATGAACAGCCCGACGTCCATTCAAACACCGGTCAACATCGGCAATCCGGGTGAATTCACCGTCAGTCAGCTCGCCGAGCAGGTCATCGCCATGACGGGGTCGTCTTCCAAGATCGTTTATCGCTCGTTACCGGTCGACGATCCCCACCAGCGCAAGCCCGACATTACCGTGGCAGAGCTGACGCTGGGGTGGACGCCGACGGTTGCGCTGACGGAGGGCCTGAAGGCGACGATCGCCTATTTTGAGCACCAGTTGGCGCCTCTCTCCAAGGAACTCGCCATCGTTGCTTAGAGCATTTCCAGTCGAAGCAGAACCGCTTCGGCGCCGTATGATGCATTGAAAACAATGCTTTATGTCTGATCGCGCAAGAGCGGCGGACAAACCGAACCGAAAACAGTGAGGCAGCGATACTGTCGCTCCCGCCCATGCGCGGAGCGCACGGATCGTTCTATGCCTTCGAGAAGGCACTGATATGGTCAGGAAAAGGGTACTTGTCGTCGGTGGTGCCGGCTTCATTGGAAGCAATACGGCAAAACTGCTGAGCGGGCAGGGGTTCGAACCCGTCGTCTACGACAATCTTTCGACCGGAAACCGGCAGTCCGTGTGCTGGGGACGCTTCATCCAGGGCGATATCCTGGATACGCGGCGACTGCGGGCGGCGATCGAAGAGGATGAACCGGTCGCCGTGATCCATTTCGCGGCCTCGGCCTATGTCGGCGAATCCGTGGAGAATCCGGCAAAATACTATCGTAACAATGTCAGCGGCACGCAGTCGCTGCTCGATGCCTGCCTCCTCGCGGGCGTGCGCAATCTCATCTTCTCCTCAAGTTGCGCGACCTATGGGATTCCCGACAGCCTGCCGATCCGCGAGGAGGCAGGCCAGCACCCGATCAATCCCTACGGACGCACGAAGCTGATCGCGGAGCAGATGTTGGCTGACTACGCGGCTACCTACGACATGCATTATGTGGCCTTACGTTACTTCAACGCGGCGGGGGCGGATCTCGATGGGGAACTCGGTGAAGCGCACGATCCCGAAACGCATCTCATTCCGCGCGCCATGATGGCTGCCGCCGGCCGTATCGACGTCCTCGACGTTTACGGTGACGATTACGATACGCCCGACGGCACCTGCATCCGCGACTATATCCATGTCACCGATTTAGCGCGTGCGCATGTGCTGGCGATGGAACACCTGCTGGGGGGAGGCGGCAATCTGGCCGTCAATCTCGGTACGGGCCATGGCACGTCCATAAAAGAAGTCCTGGAGGCGATTCATCGCCTTACGGGCCGCAAGGTGCCGATCGCAATACGCGAGCGCCGCGTTGGCGACCCTCAGGCGCTCTATGCCGACCCAACGCTTGCAGCCGAAACGATCGGTTTCAAGGCGGTCTATTCCGACCTCGACACCATCGTCCGCTCTGCCGCCCCGTTCTTCGGCCTGGAGGTCCGGCAATGAGGACCGCTTGGATCACCTCGAGGGGAGAGAGGAACGAGCCGCTAATGGCGTCGATATTCACGGGCCGCAAGCGCGTGGAATATCTCGCCGGCGTCGCGCTCTGGGCCGCGAGCATCGTCTATCTCTGGCAATGGTGGCTGGCCAGCGTTGACGACACCCAGCTCGCCGGCGCGCTCCTGGTGACGGCGCTTCTGGCTTGGATAACGCTTCTGCCCGTTTATTTCATCACCGTCTTCTTTAATGCGCGGCGTCCCGTCGGTCCCTTGCGGATTCCCGTCGGCAGCCGGATCGCTATGGTGGTCACGAAGGCGCCGTCGGAGCCGTTCAAGGTCGTGGCCGCGACCTTGCGCGCCATGCTGGCTCAGACCGTGCCGCACGACACCTGGCTCGCCGACGAGGATCCGACGCCCGAAACGCTCGCCTGGTGCAGGGCCAACGGCGTGCACGTCTCGACGCGCAAGGGCCGCGTGGATTATCACCGCCAATCCTGGCCGCGCCGCACGCGCTGCAAAGAGGGTAATCTCGCCTTCTTCTACGACCATTACGGCTACGAGCGTTATGATTTCGTCTCGCAGCTCGACGCGGATCACATTCCCGAGCCGGACTATCTCTTCCACATGCTGCGACCCTTTGCGGATCCTGCCATCGGCTATGTCTCTGCACCCAGCATCTGTGACCGCAACGCCGCCGAAAGCTGGTCCGCGCGGGGCCGCCTCTATGTCGAGGCCAGCATGCACGGTTCCCTGCAAGCCGGCTACAATGGCGGCTTTGCTCCGGTATGCATCGGTTCCCACTATGCGGTCCGAACGAGCGCCCTCAAGGAGATCGGTGGCCTGGGGCCGGAGCTTGCCGAGGATCATTCGACGACGCTCTTCATGAACGCCCATGGCTGGCGGGGCGTGCATGCGCTCGATGCCATTGCGCATGGCGACGGGCCGCGGACCTTCACCGACCTCGTCACGCAGGAATTCCAATGGTCGCGCAGCCTGGTGATGATCCTTCTGCAATATACGCCCAAGCTGATCGATCGCTTGCCGTTGCGCCTGAGGATCCAGTTTCTGTTCTCGCAATTCTGGTATCCACTCTACGCCTTCTTCCTGGCGGTGACGTTCGTGCTGCCGACCGTCGTTTTGCTTTATGGCCACAATTTCGTCAGCGTCACCTATCCGGATTTCCTGCTCCACTTCATGCCGCAGTCCCTGATGATCCTGATCATGGCGTACTGGTGGCGCGCGAGCGGCACGTTCCGGCCCGTCGACGGCAAGATTTTCAGCTGGGAAGCTATGCTGTTCCTGCTCGCCCGCTGGCCCTGGGTTCTTGCCGGCACCTTTGCCGCGTTCCGTGACTGGATGACAGGTTCGTTCGTCGATTTCCGCGTCACGCCCAAAGGCACGACCGAGGCCGATCCACTGCCGTTTCGCGTGCTCGCGCCATACGTGTTCGTGGTGCTGATCTCGATTGCTCCGGTGCTGTTGGTTCGCGACGCCGGCGAAACGCGCGGGTTCTATATCTTCGCCATCGTCAACGCGTTCTTCTACGTGTTCCTGGTGTTCATGATCCTGCGGCAGCACGCGCGGGAGAACCGGATTCGCTATCAGGTGCGCATGTCTCAGCCCGCTTTTGCGACCTACATGCTCGTCCTCGTCGCCGTGCCAGGCTTCGCGATGATTGACCGGGGCAGGGAAGGCGTCGAGGCGCTCGCCTGGGGCACGCAAAGTTTCACCCTGTTCGACGACCGTTTTTCCGTGGCCGGCGCGGGTATCGGTAGCCATGACGTTCACCGCACCGTCTTCAATCCGCGCTGGCGCACAAGCGCGGCCAGCCGTGCAAGCCAGCCGTAAAGGGGATGAGACATGAAGATCGCAGTCATCGGGACCGGTTATGTCGGATTGGTCAGCGGCGCGTGTTTTTCCGGTTGGGGTCACGGCGTCGTCTGCATGGATAAAAATGCCCAGAAGATCGCCAGTTTGGAACGGGGCGTGGTTCCGATCTACGAACCGGGCCTGGACGAACTCGTGGAGAGAAACTTCGCGGCCGGCCGATTGCGTTTCACCTGCGATCTGGTTGATGCCGTGAGGGGGGCATCGGTCGTGTTCATCGCGGTCGGCACGCCGCCCCGTGCGGGACACGGCGATGCGGATCTCAGCTTCGTATACATGGCCGCACAAGAGCTTGCCTCGTTGATCGAAGAGAACGCTATCGTTGTCATCAAATCCACCGTGCCTGTGGGCACCGGCGATATCGTGCAGAAAATCATCGGATCGGTGCGCAGGGCTGGCTCCTTCTCGGTGGCGTCCAATCCCGAATTCCTACGCGAGGGCGTCGCCATCCGCGATTTTCTGGAGCCCGACCGCGTCGTGATCGGGATCGAGGACGACCGTGCACGTGACGTTCTGACCAAGCTCTACGGCGCGTCCCTCGACCTGCGCAGGACGCCGATCGTCGTCACGCAGCGGCGCACGTCGGAGCTGATCAAATACGCCGCCAACGCTTTTCTCGCCACGAAGATCACTTTCATCAACGAACTGGCCGATCTTTGTGAGCAAGTGGGCAGCGACGTCAGCCATCTGGCGCTCGGCGTTGGGCTCGACAAACGGATCGGGACGAGCTTCCTGAACGCCGGGCCAGGTTATGGGGGATCATGTTTCCCGAAAGACACGATGGCGCTGCTGCGGACCGCGCAGGACCATGGTGTGGCGCTGCGCATCGTGGAAGAGACCGTCACCGCGAATGAGGCGCGCAAACGTCGAATGGCTCTGAAGGTCGTGGACGCGCTGGGCGGTGACGTCGAGGATCTGACCATCGCCATCCTCGGCCTCACCTTCAAGCCGGATACGGATGATATGCGCGAGGCGCCGTCCGTCCCGCTTATCGAGACGTTGCAGCGTTTCGGTGCCCGCGTTCGCGCCTACGATCCCGCGGGTATCGAGAATGCCAGGCAGATCTTTTCGGATGTCGAGCTGCATCGCGATCCCTATGAATGCGCGCGCGACGCCGATGCGGTCGTCGTCGTCACCGAATGGGACGATATCCGCCACCTCGATCTGGCAAGCCTGAAAGCCGTGATGCGCCAAAAGATCCTGGTCGATCTGAGAAACGCATTCGAGCCGGGTGCCGCCGAGCGAGCGGGCTTTCGCGTTTCCGGCATCGGTCGCCCGACGGTGGCGCGGCATGACGCCACCACCGCGACGCCGTCCTTAGCGGCTGTGCACGTTTCCGCCGCACGCAAAACGAATCTTGCATATTTCGGGATGGCAGGAGGCTCCAATGACAATAGCTAGTTTTCTATCGCGTGCGCGGGGTCTGCGTATGCTGGCAAAGGTCGCCGCTACCGCGACTTTGCTCGCCGGATCCGCACAGACGGCACTTTCGCACGATTCCGCGTTACCCGCGGGCGCGCGCGCCATGAGCGCCCTCGAGCTTTACAAGCTCTACAGGGGCAAGAGCTGGCGCTGGGAAAACGGCGCCGGGATGATGGCGGATGTGAACCGGCGCTTCAGCGCATGGTCGAATGGCGAGACGGGCAAGACCTGGGCCGAGGGGCGATGGGTCATAACCGAGACGGGCCTCATGTGCCTCAAGGCGACGTGGCACACGGACAAGGGCGCTTTCCCTGCCAAGACCTGTTTCTCCCACCGGATCGCCTCGGGTGCCATCTACCAGAAACGGGAGCCGAATGGCGGTTGGTATATCTTCCGCCACGCGACACCCCGGAAGGAGGATGAAGCCAGCAAGCTGATCGCCGCAGATCTGGTTTCCGAACAACGCGACACTATCCAGGCTGCACTGGGTGTGCCTCTCGTAACTGAACAGTAAGCGATGAGGAGGAGGTTATGACCAATATCTTGAAAGTGGCCGTTACCGTTTTCTGCGGCGGCCTTGTCATTGCCACGGGCGGACACGCCGCCAGCGGCGTGTCGGGAGCAAACGTGGATAGCCGGGGGCGTTTTCTCGACAAGCGGCCCGTTATCGAAGCCGGCGCGGTGACGCCAGGCGCCTATGATCCCCACGGCGACTATGCCAGCGATTCCAATTCCAAGATCGAGCATCTGTTCCTTCCCTGGGAGGACGTGGATCTTGCCACGCTCGGCGCCGCTGACGATTATGCGCGGGCGCGGGGGCGAGCCTTGCTCGTGACGGTCGAACCCTGGTCCTGGGCGCGCGACTGGCGCGTCAGTCCCGGCGATCTTTTGGCGGGCATTCTGTCCGGTCAATACGATTCCAACATGGCGAGTGTCTGCTCAGCAGCGGCAAAGCTGAAGAGCCCCGTCACCATTCGCTGGGCCCAGGAAATGGAGGACGCCGACGGCCAGTTCACCTGGGCCTTCTGGAAGCCGGCGGACTATGTGAAAGCCTACAAGCGCGTCGTCGACGTATGTCGAAAGCATCTGCCGGCGGCCCAGTATATGTGGTCGCCGAAGGGGGAGAAGGGACTGAAGGCCTACTATCCGGGTGACGACTATGTCGACGTTATCGGTCTATCGGTTTTCGGTTATCAACCCTATGACAAGCTGGAAGTCGGCCGCGATACAACCTTCGTTGAGCGCACGACACCGGGTTACGATCGGGTGAAGGATTTTGGAAAGCCGGTCGTCATCGCCGAACTCGGTTATGCCGGCAGTGACGACTACGTGCGCGCCTGGGCTCTGGAAGTCAACAAGCCGCATACGGAGTTTCCGGCCTTGAACGCCGTCGTCTACTTCAACGACCTCGAGGTCTACCCTTGGCCGCGTAAAGTCGGTCGACCGGATTGGCGTGTCGCCAACCATCCGCTCGTTCCGCTGAATTGACGGTCCGCTATGAGAGAGGCGCGCGCTATCCGTAGCGCCGGGCCTCTCCATCACCGCCCTTGCGTAATTCCAGATGCAGGATCCCGAACCTTCTTGCTGGAGTTTTTGTTCAAACAGGAGGTAAAAATGTTTTCGATCCGCTTCATGTTCATCAACGCCGCGCTTTCTGCGCTGCTTTTGGCCGGTAGCGCGACCGCTGCCTCCAAGCCCAAATCTGTCGACGAAACGGCGAAGCTTGCTGAGGCCGCTTCGCCGATGAAGGCTGATGCACTTGTAAAACTATACGCCGGCAGGACTTGGAAGTGGAAAACCGGAGGCGGCTTCTTATCTGCCGAGTCGAGCAACAGTTGGTTCGTGCCCGCCGATTGGAAGCGGTTCGCCGCCTGGTCTCGCCAGGGCCGTAAATGGTCCTATGGGGAAGGGAGCTGGTTCGCAACCAATGGCGGAAAACTATGCTTGCATGCGCTTTGGACCGACGAAGATTGGCGCTCTTCCGCCCGTACCTGTTTCCTGCACCGGGAAAAGGATGGTGTCATCTACCAAAAGCGTTCCGTTGGCGGCAGATGGTATGTGTTCAGCCACAATCCAGCTCAGATGACCGATGAGGCACGCAAGTTGATTGCAGGCGATCGTGTCAGCCAGGAACTTGCACGCATGAAGACCACGCGCCGGTGAAACAAAAGCTGCCGGTGGACACACGACAGCCCTGTCTCGCTCAGTTGTCGTCGCGGGAGCGGTGCCTGGAGCCTTTCCAGCCGAAGCGGTACTGCTTCGGCGTCTAGATAGCGCGGCAGAACGCCTTCCTGCCGAAGCCGCTGGGCGTGCAGACATAAGAATTGTTGCTCATATATTCCCCGACGGTGATTTTCACGACATTGCCGGCAGGGTTCTTGCCGTAGCGTACTTCGCCACCCACACGATACTTCACAAGATAGACGGATTTCGTTTGTTTTTTCCTGCCGGTTTCTCCCGCCTGGGCACCCGCGCCGAGAACTGCGGAGAGAGCGACTCCAAGCGCAACCGTCACAGCCCACCTCAGCCGCGCCTTCTGTCCCAAGGGAAGAGTCGTATGCGAATTCATGTTTCGTCTCCGGTGCTCTTTGTCCTAGAGCGAGGTCTATCGCAGCCGGCTTAATATTTCGGCCAAGATGTTGCGACAAATTTTAGCAGGCTGAGGATTATCTCGGGCAGGTCGTTCATCGTAGGGAACTTGAATCACCCTACAGGGCGGTTCTTCACGGGAGCAGTTTCGATTTCAGCGACCGCTGATAAATCGTCTGTAGGCAAAAGTCGAGAACGAGTTCCGCCAGGTGTGGCAAGTGCATCACGACGGGGCTGCCCGGGAACGAGCGCTGGCAATAACCCGCTTGGTTGTTGCTTTCATCAACCCTGATGGGCGCCACCGCATCTGCGTCATCGCCCGGCTGCTGGAAGCCCGCGCCGGCATCGGGATAGTAACAAGAGCAGTCCAAAATCGTACGCCGCCCTCATCAACCAGTGGATTTATTGGCGATACCATCGTCGCGGCTTTGGCGCATTTTCCGGTCGCAACGATTGAAGGCTTAGTGGTTTGACTGATGGCTCCTCTCGCTTTCATAAATTAGTGTTATATATCAAATGTTTAGTTCCATAATGGAGCTTGCGCGATCTTCGTTTGTAACCCAAAGTTGAAGCGTCCTGTTTCTGCAAAGTTGGAATGTCACTCTCCACGGGTCTGAACGGCGTCAGGGAGATTGCAGATGGAACTGATTGCGATGAGCGAGCGTGATCTGCAGCGGATCGAGGTTTTGTCGTAGGTGATCGCCGGCCGCATGACGATGGTGTCGGCGTCCCATGTGCTTGACCAGAGCGTGCGCAGATCCGTCGTCTCCTGGAGCGGATGCGCACCAGCGGCGCGGCATCGGTCCGATACAAGGCGATCGGCCGACCGTTGAACAACCGGATCAGCGACCGTGTTCGGGATTACGCGGTGACGCTGGTTCGCGAACGTTATACGGATTTTGGGCCGACATTGGCAGTCGAGGAGCTTGCCGGGCGCGATGGACTGCGTGTGTCGCGCGAGACGCTGCGCAGCTGGATGGTGGATGGTGGACTTTGGTTGCCGCGCAAGCAGCGGCGGACGTTTCATCAGCCACGCTTACGTCGCGAGGCCTATGGCGAGCTGGTGCAGATCGACGGCTCTGAGCATCGCTGGTTCGAGGATCGGGAACTGCCGTGTGCGCTGCTGGTGTTCGTCGATGATGCGACCGGCAAGCTGATGCAGTTGCGCTTCGTACGCTCGGAAAGCGCCTTCACCTACTTCGAGGCGCTGGCGCTATACTTCACGCGTCACAGCGCGCCGGTTACCTTCTACTCGGACAAGCATTCGGTGTTCCGGGTGGCAAAGAAGGACGCCAAGGGCGGCCAGGGCATGCCCCAGTTCGGACGTGCGCTTTGCGAACTAAACATCGAGATACTCTGCGCAAATTCAAGCCAGGCCAAGGGCCGTGTCGAGCGGATGAACCGGACGCTGCAGGATCGGTTGGTCAAGGAGCTGCGGCTGGCCGGGATCGACACCATGGAGGCAGGCAATGGGTTTTTGCCGAGCTTCATGGAGGATTACAACGCGCGGTTTGCCATTGTCCCTGCCCGGCCCGACGACCTGCACCGGCCGATGAACCTGGCGCCCTATCGGCTGGCCGAGATCAGGTGGTATCGCGTTCATTGACTGCGCACCACATAGGGGAGGCGTCGTTGCTTTCATATGGGAGTCGGCAACGTGATGTCGGTCCAGGCGGTCATGGCCGCGGCACTCATCGGCTATCGGGTCTCTGTGTGCAGCATGGAAAAGATGGCGCTCCGGCCGTGGATGAATTGAAATGCCGGCATTGCCGAGCCCCGCCGGATTTCGCCGTTTTGCCAGTCTGATGGAACGGCACCAATCGATGCCGGCGCTCGCTCGGGCCGAGAGTCAATAACAATCCAGATGAATTTAGCTTGCGCGCTGATGCGTATAAAAGTAAATGAAATTAATGGTTTCTCTCGCGAGAAATTTATTAATTCTTTTCGATTGAAATGAAAAGCAGAAGCCCTATTTCTGTGATATAATACAGTAAATCTTGAATTGTGCGAAATCATGCGTTCCAATTTGGGGTGTACATTGATTTTTGTGATTAAATCTTGGATTTTAGTAGATTTTCTTGTGAGGATCGCCGCCTAGTTTTGATTTTAATTCTGATTATTCGGGTTTTATGGCGCATCTGATTGCGCAACGACGAGACGATTCACGGCCCCTGATGGCCGGCTCTTCGGGTTGGAGGGCCGGGCCGCCAGCGTATTTCAAGGAGTTTTCCATGAGCCTGAGTTTCCCGAACCAGAGCCGAAGCTATGAGGAGGCGGGCAAGCGCATCCGCTTCATCGGCCATGACGGCATGTTCGAAATACCCTTCTTCGCGGGAGCGGATCTTTTCCCGGCCGCGACCTCCGAGGCAGGTTACCTGAACGCCTTCGACGTCGCACGGGTTGCCATCTACAAGGCCGCCCGCCGTGCCTATTCCGGTGCCCGTCGGCCGACCTATGTCCTGACGCGTGCCGACTTCGGCTGAAGCTCGCACGCCGGGCGCGCTTTGGCGCCCTCTCCCCTGCCGCTAGAGTCGATGAACATCTAGCGGAACCGCCGGTTCGTATCGGCCGTTATCCCAGTTCGATTTGTCAAAACCGACCGCCGGGCGATGCCCGGCCGGCTGTTCGGCCGTATCCGGGCGAAGGAATGATGATGGCCAAAGGCCAAGAGCGCGACATCGAAGACACTGGCCACTCGGAAGCCCTCGTCCTGCCGGAAAAGATCGTAGCCGAGCGAACCCTGCCTTCCGATGCGGGCGCCAGACCCGTTCGGGAGGAGCAGCCGGTTGCGGACGAAAAGGGAGGCGGGACCAAGCGCCTGTCCGTTTTCGGCTTTCATCGGGCGTCGCGGCCGCCATGGAATGACCCGATGCCCGTGCGTGAAGAACTGTTCGGCATCGAACGGCTCGAACAGCACGCCGCGACCCTCGCACTCGCGCAACCGGTGACGCGGCGGCCGCCCTCCGTCCAATCCTTGCACAAACGATTGAAGAACAATGCGGCTGTCCTGCTCGCCGCTTACCGCGCCAGTGCGTTCGAGGTCGAGAACGAGCGCGGCGTCGTGCCGGCGGCGGAATGGCTGCTCGACAACTACCATCTGATCGAGCAGCAGATCCGCGAGATCCATGACGATCTGCCGCCCAACTACTACAAGCAACTGCCCAAGCTCGCCGAAGGTCCCTTCGCCGGCTATCCGCGCGTCTTCGGCATCGCCTGGGCCTTCGTCGCGCACACCGACAGCCATTTCGATCCGGAGACGCTCGTCCGGTTCATTTCCGCCTACCAGAAGGTCCAGCCGCTGACGATCGGGGAACTGTGGGCGGTGGCGATCACCTTGCGCATCGTGCTCGTCGAAAACCTGCGAAGGCTGGCCGACCAGATCACCGCCGGGCGCGGGATGCGTGCTGAGGCGGACGCACTGGCCGACCGGTTGCTTGCGGACGATGCGGGACGCGGCATGCTTCACAAGGTGTCGACCGATCCCTTGCCCGAGCTCGTCGCTGCCCAGCTTGCCAAACGCCTCCGCGATCAGGATCCCAGCACGACGCCGGCCCATGGCTGGCTGGAGATGCGGCTGGCCCAGCAGGGAACGTCGGTCGATGCCGTCGTGCGCCACGCCCAGCAACGCCAGGGCGCGTCCAACGTCACGATCCGCAACATCATCACCAGCATGCGGCTGATCTCCGATGTGGATTGGGCCGATCTGTTTGAAAGCGTCAGTCTCGTCGATGCACGGCTATCGGCTGAGGGCAGTTACGCCCACATGGATTTTGCCACGCGCAACCTCTACCGCAGCGCCATCGAGGACCTCGCCCGCGGCTCGGATATGTCGGAGCTCGACATTGCCGGCCACGCGCTGGAGGCCGCACGCGAAGCACCGGTCGAGGGCATCGCCGCGACGGAGGCCGAACGCATGGCCGATCCGGGCTATCACCTGATCGCGGAAGGGCGGCCTGCCCTCGAGCGTGTCGTCGGCTTCCGAAAGCCCCGGCGCCTGATGTTCGGGCGCCTGGTCGCCCGGGTGGGTATTGTCGCCTATGTCGGGGCGATCAGCCTCGTGACGGTGCTCCTTCTCGCGCTCGCCCTTATGCTGCTGTCGAGTTTTGGTCTTTCCCCACTCGCCATGGTTTCCTTCGCCGTACTGGCGCTGCTGCCGGCGACCGACATCGCGACCGCGCTCATCAACCGTTGCGTGAGTTGGAGCCACGGTGCCGTCGGCCTGCCGGGCATGGAGCTGACGCAGGGTGTTCCGCAAGTGTCGCGCACGCTCGTCGTGGTGCCGACGCTGTTGAGCAACCGCGCTGAACTGCTGGAGCAGATCGAACGGCTGGAGGTCCATCATCTGTCCGGTGCCGGCGGCGACCTAAGTTTCGCGCTGCTGACCGACGGCAAGGATGCGTCGCAGGAGACAGTCGAGGGCGACGCAACACTTCTCGACCTCGCCGTCGAGACCGTGGCGGACCTGAACCGTCGCCATGGCCCCGGCCCGGCCGGCGACCGCTTCCTGCTGCTGCACCGCAAGCGCCGCTTCAATGCCAGCGAAGGTGTCTGGATGGGCTGGGAGCGCAAGCGCGGCAAGCTGCACGAACTCAATCGCCTGCTGCGCGGCGCCACCGACACCAGTTTCATGGCGCTTGCGGGAAAACCGCCGGCCGTTCCGCCGGAGGTACGCTACGTCATCACCCTCGATGCGGACACGAAGCTGCCGCGCGATACGGCCCTGCGGCTGATCGGCAAGATGGCGCATCCGCTCAACCGGCCGCGTTTCGATAGCCGACAGCAGCGGGTCGTCGATGGCTACGCAATCATCCAGCCACGCGTCACACCCTCGCTTCCCGTCGGGCGTGAAGGCTCGCTCTACCAGCGGGTTTTTTCGGCACCCGGCGGCATGGATCCTTATGCCGCGGCCGTTTCTGATGTCTATCAGGACCTCTTCGGCGAAGGCTCCTACACCGGCAAGGGCATCTATGACGTCGATGCGTTCGAGGCAGCCCTTGCCGGGCGCATTCCGGATAATACCCTGCTCAGTCACGATCTTTTCGAGGGCACGTTTGCGCGGGCCGGGCTCGCCTCGGATGTCGAGGTGGTCGACGACTTTCCGTCGCGCTACGACGTCGCAGCCCGGCGCCAGCACCGCTGGACGCGCGGCGACTGGCAATTGCTGCCCTGGATTTTCGGAAAACGGCCGCTCCCTGCGCTCGGTCGCGGGAAAATGCTGGACAATCTGCGCCGCACCCTGATCGCCCCCTCGACGTTCCTGGCCCTCGTCGCCTGCTGCGCGATGCCGTTGCAGGCGGGAATAGTGGGTGCGTTGATGCTCGCCTCCAGCATCGCCATTCCCGCTTTCCTGCCGGTGCTGTTCGCCATTCTGCCGCGGCGCAGCGGCTTGCAACTGGACAGCCATGCGATCAGGCTGGCTGCCGACATCAAGCTGGCCGCCATGCAGACCGCGCTTGGCCTTGCTTTCCTGCCCGATCAGGCATGGCGCAACAGCGATGCCATCATCCGGACTTTCTATCGCATGCTGGCGACACGCCGGAAGCTTCTGGAATGGACGACCGCGGCAACCTCCGGAAAACGCACGCGGCTGACCCTTACCGGTTTCTACCACGATATGGCGGGCGGCACGGTTGTGGCATTGATCCTGCTGGCGGCCGCCGTTGCGTTTTCGCCGGCCGCCTGGCCGCTGGCACTGGTCCTGTCTCTGCTCTGGCTTGCCGCACCCGCCATCGCGCTCTGGGTCAGCCGGTCCCCGACGGCAAGACCGGGCAAGGTGCTTTCGGACGCCGATGCGGCACAGTTCCGGCTGGTTGCGCGGCGCACCTGGCGGTTTTTCGAAACCTTCGTCACGCCGACGGACAACATGCTGCCGCCGGACAATTTCCAGGAAACACCGGCACCCGTCGTCGCGCACCGCACCTCGCCGACCAATATCGGCCTCTACTTCCTGTCAACGGTTGCCGCCCGCGACTTTGGCTGGATTGGCACCCTCGAAGCGCTCGAACGGCTGGAAGCGAGCTTCACGACACTCAAGCGGCTCGACCGTTTCAACGGGCATTTCTTCAACTGGTACGATACGCGTGATCTCAGGACCCTCGAACCGGCCTATGTGTCGTCGGTCGACAGCGGCAATCTCGCCGGCCACCTGATCGCGCTGGCGAATGCCTGTGAGGAATGGGCCGAGGCGCCCCCCGCTGAAAATGTCCAGGGTTTTCGTGATACGCTGGCGCTCTCCCGCATGGCGCTTGCCGAGATACCCGGAAAACAGAGTGCCGGCCTCGCATCGGTTTTCGACGAGATCGAAACCCTGCTGGGCGGCCCGCAATCCATCGAGGCCGCAACGCCCGCCTTGACACGCCTTCTCGACAAAGCGCTGAAGCTGGCGCAGCAGACGGGACCGGCCGATAGCGGTGCGACCGTTGAGCTTTTGTTCTGGATTGCCGCACTCGCACGCTCCGTCACCCAGGCGGCGCGCGACCGGCAGGCCTTGCATGACGATGCCGTATCCTTGAAGCAGCGGCTTCAGGCGGTTGCGGACACGGCCCGCTCGATGGCGCTCGACATGGATTTCGCCTTCCTGTTCGATCCGGACAGGAAGCTGCTGTCGATCGGCTATTCGCTCGCCGACAACGGCCTCGACCGGAATTGCTACGACCTGCTGGCCTCCGAAGCGCGCCTTGCGAGCTTCTTCGCCATCGCCAAGGGCGATATCAGCACGCGGCACTGGTTCCGCCTCGGCAGGGCGGCCACGCCGCTCGGCAGCGGGTCGGCGCTGATCTCCTGGTCGGGCTCGATGTTCGAATACCTCATGCCGTCGCTGGTGATGCGCGCGCCTTCGGGAAGCCTGCTTGCCGACACCAACCGGCTGATCGTGGCGCGCCAGGAAGACTATGGGCGGTCGCGGGATGTGCCGTGGGGCGTGTCGGAATCGGCCTATAATGCGCGCGACATCGAGTTCACCTACCAATATTCCAACTTCGGCGTGCCGGGACTGGGCCTCAAGCGGGGGCTGTCGGGCAACATGGTCGTCGCCCCCTATGCCACCGGCCTTGCCGCCATGGTCGATCCCCATGCGGCACTCGATAATTACAAGCGCCTGGAGGCACTGGGTGCCCGGGGCGTGCACGGTTTCTACGAGGCGCTGGACTTCACCCGCGCCCGTCTGCCTGAAAACGAGAGCGTCGAAATCATCCGCGGCTACATGGCCCACCACCAGGGCATGACCATCGTCGCCATCGCCGTGCTGCTGCAGGACGGGCGCATGCGCAGCCGGTTCCACCGCGAGCCGATGATCATGGCCAGCGAGTTGCTGCTGTCGGAACGCATGCCGCGCGATGTTGCGATCGCCCGCCCGCGGGCAGAAGAGGTCAAGGCGTCTGCCGGCATCTCGCTGAACCCCGCGCCGTCGGTTCGCCGACTGCAATTGCCCGTCGCCGGAGCGCCGGTGACGCATCTGCTGTCCAATGGCCGTTATGCGGTCATGGTGACGGCATCGGGCGGCGGCTACAGCCGCTGGCGCGACATCGCCGTCACGCGCTGGCGCGAGGATGCAACCCTCGACGACTGCGGTGCCTTCATCTTCCTCAGGGACATGCAGAGCGGCATGGTCTTTTCCCCCGTCGCACCGGCGACCGGCGACAGGGCCGACACTTCGGTGGTCTTCGGGGAGGACCATGCGCAGTATATCCGCCATGACGATACGCTGACGACGGAGATGGATGTCATCGTCTCTGGCGAGGACGACGGCGAGGTACGCCGCATCTGCCTCACCAACAGCGGGCGACGGGCACGCGACATCGAACTGACCTCCTATGCCGAACTGGTGCTCGCCACCACGGCGACCGACAATGCGCATCCCGCCTTCGCCAAGATGTTCATCGAGACCGAGCATCTCGCCGAATACGGCGCGCTTGTCGCGACGCGCCGTCGCCGGACGCCCGCGGAACCCGAGATCTGGGCCGCCCACTTCGCCGTGGTCGAGGGCGATGCCATCGCCGATCCGCAATACGAATCCGACCGCGCCCGTTTCCTCGGGCGCAACCGCTCCATTGCCACCGCCGCCGCCATCCATGACGGGCAGGCGCTGTCCAATACCGCGGGAACGGTGCTCGACCCGATCTTTTCGCTGCGCCACAGCATACGGGTTCTCCCTGGCAAGGTGGCGCGGGTCGCCTTCTGGACGATCGTCGCAGGCTCGCGGGAGGAGCTTCTCGAACGCATCGACAAACATCACGACAGGAGCGCCTTCGAGCGGGCGAAGACGCTGGCCTGGACCCAGGCCCAGGTGCAGCTTCACCATCTCGCCGTGGACCTCGAGGAGGCGGCGGACTTCCAGCGCCTGGCAGCGCCCATCCTCTATGCCGATCCGCGCTTCCGCCCAGCCTCGGACGCCATTCTCGCCGGTGCCGGTCCGCAATCCGGTCTCTGGCCCTATGGCATCTCGGGCGACCTGCCGATCGTGCTGTTCCGCATCGACGACGTCGAGGACCTTCCCCAGCTGCGCCAGATGCTGCGTGCCCACGAATATTGGCGCATCAAGCGGCTTGCCGTCGATTTGGTGATCGTCAACGAGCGGGGTGCCTCCTATGTGCAGGACCTGCAAAACGCCATAGAGGCGGCCGTGCGCTCCAGCCAGTCGCGCCCCCGTTTCGGTGACATGCCTGCGCAGGGTGCAGTGTACGTGCTGCGCGCCGACTTCCTGAACCAGGACACGAAGAACCTGCTGGGCGCGACCGCGCGGGTGGTTCTGTCGGCCCACCGTGGCCTGATCGTCGACCAGCTCGCGCGTCTGTCCGGGGTGGTCGAGCGGGCGGTTCCGCTGGTCACCCGCCTGCCGTCGAGGCCCTCGGCTGAAACGGTGGCCCAACCCGAAGCACTCGAGTTCTTCAACGGACTGGGGGGATTTGGCGCAAACGGCAAGGAGTATGTCACCGTCCTGGAAGGTGGTTCGACGACCCCGATGCCGTGGATCAATGTGATCACCAACCCTGCCTTCGGCTTCCAGGTGTCGAGCGACGGCAGCGCCTATACCTGGGCCGACAACAGCCGCGAGAACCAGATCACGCAATGGTCCAACGATCCGGTCGGCGATCCATCCGGCGAGGCGCTCTATATCCGCGACGAGGACACGCTCGACCTCTGGAGCCCGACGGCCCAGCCGATCCGGGATGGGGGCCGTTATGTGGCGCGCCACGGCTTTGGCTATAGCCGCTTCAGCCATCGCGCATACGGCATCGAAAGCCAGCTGCTCTCCTATGTGCCGCTCGCCGACCCGATCCGCATTTCGCGATTGACGCTCACCAACCATTCGTCCCGACCGCGCCGCCTGTCGGTCACAAGCTATGCCGAATGGGTGCTGGGCACGCTACGTGGGGCAAATGGACCCTTCGTATCGACCTCTCTCGACACCGAGACAGGGGCGATCCTTGCCCGCAATCGTTGGGCCACGGCCTTTCCCGGCCGCGTCGCCTTTGCCGATCTTGGCGGACGACAGACCGCCTGGACCGCCGACCGCACGGAATTCCTCGGGCGCAATGGCAGCCCCGCAATGCCCGCGGCCCTCAGAGATCGAGCGGCGCTCGGTGCGAAGGTCGGCGCGGGCCTTGATCCGTGCGCGGCCTTGCAATGCGTGATCGAACTCGGCGCCGGTGAAAGCGTCGAGATCGTCTCCTTCCTCGGCCAGGCCGCCTCAGTCGAGGAGGCCGGCGCACTTGTCGCCCGCTATCGCGCCACAGACCTCGACGCCGTGCTGGCAGAGGTTACCGGTCATTGGCAAACGGTTTTGGAGACCATTCAGGTCCGGACGCCGGATCGGGCGATGGACATCATGCTCAACGGTTGGCTGCTTTACCAGACGCTCGCCTGCCGCATATGGGCGCGCTCCGCCTTCTATCAGGCAAGCGGTGCCTATGGCTTCCGCGATCAGTTACAGGACGGCATGGCGCTAGCCTTCACCCGACCGGAGGAGACGCGTGCGCATATCCTGCGCGCCGCCGGACGGCAATTTGCCGAAGGGGACATGCAGCATTGGTGGCTGCCCCATTCGGGCGCCGGCGTGCGCACCCGGATTTCCGACGACCGGGTCTGGCTCGCCTTCGCCGCCGCGACCTATATCGCAACGGCTGACGATGCGGCGATCCTCGACGAGGCCATTCCCTTTCTGGACGGGCCTGCCCTCGGTGAAGGGGAGCATGACGCCTTCTTCCAGCCGACGCCGTCCGGTGAGGCCGCCTCCCTCTTCGAACATTGCGCCCGCGGCCTCGACCAAGCAATCGCGCTCACCGGCAGGCACGGCCTGCCTCTGATGGGCACCGGCGACTGGAACGACGGCATGAACCGGGTGGGCGAGGGCGGGGAGGGCGAAAGCGTATGGCTCGGCTGGCTGCTGATCCGCACGATCGACCTGTTCGTGCCGCTAGCCGAGACCCGTGACCCTGACCGCGCAGCGCGCTGGAAAGCGTATGCCGCAGCGCTCAAAACCTCTGTCGAGCGCGAAGCCTGGGATGGGGCCTGGTATCGGCGGGCTACCTTCGACGATGGCACGTGGCTGGGCTCGAAGGACAGTGAAGAGTGCCGGATCGACAGCATCGCCCAGTCCTGGGCGGTCCTGTCGGAGGCTGCTGATTCCGCCCGCGCCGCAACCGCCATGGCGTCGCTGGAAAGCCACCTGATCCGCAAGGAGGACGGCCTCGCCCTCCTCTTCACGCCGCCTTTCGACACCACTCCGCGAGACCCGGGCTACATCAAGGGCTATCCGCCCGGCCTGCGGGAGAATGGCGGCCAGTACAGCCATGCCGCCATGTGGGCCATCCTTGCCTTCGCCAGGCTCGGACAGGGGGACAAGGCGCACGACCTCTTCGCCCTCCTGAACCCGATCAACCACGCAAGCACGCCCGAGGCGACGGCGCGCTACAAGGTCGAGCCCTATGTCGTGGCCGCCGACGTCTATTCGGTCGTGCCCCATGTCGGGCGCGGCGGCTGGACATGGTACACTGGGTCTGCCGCCTGGATGTACCGCGCCGGGATCGAGGGGATCCTGGGCCTGCGTAGGGAAGGTGCGGTCCTCATCGTTGAGCCTTGCATGCCCAAATCATGGCCGCGGTTCGAGGTGACAGTCAAAGTGGATGACACCCACTATGATATCCGCATCCAGAGAGCCGTGGATCAGGCAGAAAACTCGCCCTATGCGACATTGAACGGCTCCCCGTTGCCCTATGCCGGCGGCCCAATCCGGGTACCGTTGAATGGGGGTAGCCATGCTGTCCTGGTTACGGCATGTGGCGGCAAATATGTCAACACCTGAAGCTCGGAATCTGTGCGCCGTCTGCAAGTTCCCCAAGGCGGTCAAAGCGTTTTAGAAAGGTTCGCCATAGCCGCCGCAAGTCAACTTTTGGAAAGGCGACAGGCTTCTCCCTCTTGCAAAGCTGAGAGGAACAAGAAGCCTTCGTCGGTAGCAATTCCGTTTGCGTTCAATTCTGTTCGGTTCATCGATAATGTGGTGTGTTTGGCACTGCGCTCATGTTACGAGGCCCTCCGAACAACACAACGAGATACCCCGATGCTTCCTTGGATTCAGCTGGATCGCGCAACCATTCCCGGTGACGGTGGCGAGCTGCGCTTGAAGCAGCGGGGTAGCGAGTTTTCCATCATGCTTGGTGCGACGGAGCTGATGAACAGCAGGCTGAGCGGCTCGGAAGAGGCGCTGGCGACGCTTGGCTGCGAGCGGATTGCGGGCCGTAAAAACGCTGGCGTCTTGATCGGCGGCCTCGGCATGGGGTTCACGTTGCGGGCCGCCCTTGGCGCCCTGTCCGACGACGCCCGTGTCGTCATCGCGGAGCTCGTTCCGGCGATCGTCGATTGGGCGCGCGGACCTATGGCAGATCTCCACAATGGCACACTCGACGATCCACGCGTCAAGATCCATGTCGGTGATGTCGGCGCGCTGATCCGATCGACGAAGGCGGCCTACGATGCCATCCTGCTTGATGTCGACAACGGTCCCGATGGTTTGACACGGGCTTCCAACGACAGCCTCTATGACCACAACGGCCTTCGTGCCGCCAAGGCTGCCCTGCGCGCTGGCGGCGTGCTGGGTGTCTGGTCATCCGCGCCGGATAGTGCTTTTACACGCCGATTGCGTGACGTTGGCTTCGCCACCGACGAGGTGAACGTGCGTGCCAATGGTAAGCGCGGCGGTGCCCGCCATATCCTGTGGATGGCGACCAAACGTTAGGAGGAACCGGCATTCATCGCAGCCAAATCATCGCGGCGGCGAGCGGTGCAAGCGGCGAGGACATGTCGAAGACGTGTGTTCCATGGCAGCCCATTGGTTTTGTGCCTCGGTGACGCGTCGCTGATGGCGGAACCGCGAGTTGATCTCGTCCTCACCCATACCGTCGTCTTCCGTGTTGGAGCCCTTCGGCGTCATCGCCACACCCTGAACCCGCTTTGCGCGGCTTGTCGGGGCGTCAAAGATCCTCTGAAATCTATGGGGATGATAGGTCTGGGAGCGTTCGGTCATGATGGCTCCCTCGAATGAGGAATCGTTGTGCAGGGGGACGCAAGAAACAACCTGACCATTCCCCTTCGAATTGATCCCAGCCAGCGACATCCGGCTACCATAAAATATAGGCCTGCGCTGTGATTGAGAGAACCACGATGGAGGGCACGACAGGGCCTGTCGATTTGATTTTGGGTCTGAAATCGGTCTTCGTACATTTGGCGCGGCGGCACGTTCAACACGTTGAAAACACGCGATTCCCGCGTTTGGGAAAAACGAGCGTTCGCTTCGAGGGCGAAAACATTACCGTGGGCAAATTTACGTTACTTTGACCGTTCCTGAAAATTCGTCACGGTGTCGGGTTTGCCGTTTTTGCACGGTGTCTCATTCTTTTGGCCTCACGTCTCATATTGTGCATTCGGCATAGTAATACAATTGACAGTTTCAGCGGGCTGCAACTCCATGGAAAAATATGGGTCCAATTGGACCTGCGGTGCCGTGACAAGAAAAAAACAAAGCGCGCCGCTCCGGATTGGGGAAGTGCAGACATGGACCAGCATACGTTTGAAGACAGCGCGGTGGCGTTTCGCGTGCCACCGTTCGAATTTCTGAGCGCGGCTGGATTTGCACAGACCCGAGACCGGCTGATTGCCGGCAAGCTCGCCCTCTACGAAGGCAACCATCTGTTCAACCGGCTGATCCTGGAGGAGGGCCGTTTTCTCTGTTATCTCGCGGCCTTGTCGCTTCATGCCGGTCAGGACATGGCGCAGCCGTCCACATGGCTGACGCTCGGGCGCCTGCAGCGCGAAGTGACCGAACTGGGTGTCGCGAGCCGCAACCGCGTCGAGGCGCAGGTCTCTTGCCTGCGCAAATACGGGTTTCTGACACAGCAATCGCACGCCTCGGATCGGCGCGTTCGGCTGCTCGTGCCGAGCGCTACCCTTCTGGCCCGCGATGCCGGCATCCTCGGGCTTCTCGTGACAGCCGTATCGGATTTCGGCCTGTCCCCCATCGGGAAACACAGCGGTCCGCTTCCCGCGGATCTGCATCGTGCCATGCGGCGTGTGACATTGGCGCATCTGTCGGGCCTTAGCCGGCTCATCCGCCGGCATTTGCCGCTTGCCCCGTTCTTCGCGCACGACTGCGGCTATATGATCCTGCTGCTTCTCTTGCGCGACGCGCGGGAAAACGGCGATAGCATGGTTCCCACCGGGTACCAGAGGCTCGCCACGCAGACCGGTGTTTCACGCACCCATGTCCGTCGCATCATCGAGGCCGCGCGTGACGCCGGTCTGCTGACGACGGAGACGCGTGGGGGTCACGATATATGCCTGACGCCATCGATGTGGCATGCCGCCAATCGCTGGTTTGCAGACAACATGGCCCTGACCGACCTGCTGCTGCGCGAAGCAACGGTCCGCCCTCCGGGCGCGGTCGACTAACGGTCACGAAGCAGAACCTGCGGCGGCGAGAAGGATGGCCAGACCAACATGCGTCAGGTGATGCAGGGTCTGGTCCACGCCGAGAAGCCACCAGAAGGCCGATTGCCGGGGCGTCAGTTTCTGGCGGCGTGTAGCGATGCTCTTCAGCCGGTCTATGGTGCCGTGAACCAGGGCGTCGGCAAGGCCGAGCCAAACCAGCGGTGGCGACACGAGGAGGAAGAGGGCGGCGGTCAGTGCCCCATGCAGGCCCGCATGGGCTGCAAGCGGCAGGAACCAGCCGTCCGGCTGTTCCTTGCCCGCCACCATCCAGTCCGTCTGGAGCAGAAAATCCGCCAGGAAGTGTTTGGCGAGGAACGCCACCAAGGCGGCGGCGATCCACGCGGTCGAGATCTGGTCCGGTACGTCGATCATTCCACTCCCGTCTGCCTGGCGGCAGAAGCAGGCGGCCTAGTGGCCGCCGGCCTCGATGATGCCCTTGGTCAGACTGCCCGTCGCCGGATAGAGCGGGATCAGGCAGGCCTGGAGCGCATGATAGATGTCGCCCTTGCCGGCGAAAAGGGTGTAACTCGGCACAAGATCTTCGGTGAGTTCTTCATGCCAGCCGCCGCGGTCCTGATCGAGGAAATGGCGGGCGATTGAATCCCAGATCTTGCGGTACCAGATCTCGTGGAAATCGCTCGGCACGTGTTCGGCAAGGAAGGCTGCCGCTCCGACACCCTCGGCCATCGGCCACCACAGCTTGTTGCGCTTTGCCGGCGCGTCGTCCCAGTCGAGCGTATAGAAGAAGCCGCCCTTTTCCGTGTCCCAGCCAAGCGCGATGGACTGTGCGAAGAGCGCCTTGGCCGCTTCCGGCATCCAGGCGTGTTTCTTGCCGCCGAGGGCATAGAGCTGGAGGATGAGGCGGGCCCATTCCAGCCAATGGCCGGGTGTGGTGCCGGAGGGGCGGAACATCTCGTGGCCGCGATACGCCTTGTCGAGCACCCAGTTCTCGTCAAAATGCTCGGGCACGCGAAAACCGTTTTCACCCGCGTGGCGGCGAATGACGAGGTCGGCGATGCTTGTCGCCTTGTCGAGATAGGTCTTTTCGCCCGTCGCCTCGAAAGCCGCCATCAGCGCTTCCGTGAGATGCATGTTGGAGTTCTGGCCACGGTAGCCGGCGACCGGCGTCCAGTCCGCATCAAACTCTTCCGCAATCGCGCCGTATTTGTCTTCCCAGAAGCGCTTTTCCAGCACGTCTGTGACATCGGCGATCATGCGGTCGGCGTCTGGATGGCCGGCAAGCTTCGCGCTCGACGCGGCAAGCAGCACGAAGGCATGGCCATAACCCTGCTTGCTGGAATCGAGAAGGCCGGAATTGTCGAGCGACCAATGGTAGCCGCCGCGCTCCTGGTCACGGTGCTTTTCCCAGAGGTATTTCATGCCGTGATCGACGAGATCGTCGGAGCCCGGACGGCCGAGCAGGCTGCCGATGGAAAAGCAATGCACCATGCGGGCTGTCGAGTGGATGCCACGCACCGGATTTCCGGCGTTGAGCGGGCGGCCTTCGGCATCCAGCTCGTGGAAGCCGCCGACCGGATTGAAGGCCCGGTTCTGGAAGAAATCGAAGAGGCGGTTTGCTTCCCGCCAGAGCCATTGACGGTGATAGTCGCGCTTGCGCCAAGCCGTACCAAGATGTCCCGTTGCGCCCATGATGCGTTCTCCTTTTTGATCGGTCCGCATTGTTGTGCCCGATGCCGGGGCTTCGCCGGAGCGCGGGGGGAGTTGCCGTGGCGTGGGGATCACGCACGGCCCGCAACGCTCGCAATGACGGCTGGCCTCGACTGGTGGGGAGGGGAGTTATGGCCCAGAACGGAAAGTGTCGCAACCCAGGACGGGATGCCTCTAGCTGGCTTGATAGGCCGGTCCCGGGGGGCTCACTACCGAAGGGTGTGATCTGCTTCTCGTCGAAATCGTCAGACAGAAGCGCGTGCTGTCCCGGCCACGCCGGTGACGATCCGCGCGATTTCCTCCGCCGCATGCGTCGCGCCGGCCGCCTTGTGCATCTTCGCTGCATTGGTCTTCAGCCGCGCATGCATCGCCTCGTCACTGAGCAGGCCTTCTATTGCGTCCGCAAGCTCGGCGTCGCTCCAATCGTAGCGGCCAAGCCGCCGTCCGACGGCAGTTTCGGCGGCGCGTGCCGCGTTGTCGTGGCCGTCCCAGCAGTAGGGCATGATCAGTGAAGGAACACCGAAATAGAGCGCTTCGCAGAAGGAGTTGTTGCCGCCGTGGTGAATGAACAGGCTCGCCTGCTCGACCACCGAGGGCTGCGGGAACCAGCTGTCGATGAAGACGTTGTCCGGTACCTCGCGGTACTCCTCCCGCCAGTGCCCGGCATTGACGAGGAAGCGATAGGGAAGTGTCGCGAAGACGCTGATCATGCGCTTCATCATGGTAACGTCCATTGCGCCGAGCGAGCCAAAACTCGTCAGCACCAGGGGCGCTTCGTTGTGGCTGGCAAACCGTGGCGGCGTGTAGGGCGCCTCATGGCGCACGCAGCCGTCAAGGAAGACGAAAGTGGCCGGATCGAGTTTCTGACGGCGCTCATGTCGGATTATGTCCGGCGCAAGCAGCAAGTTCAGCCAGGGCGATGGATCGAGGAAATTCGGCGACGTCGGCGCCTTGAGGCCGCACTCGGCGAGGAAGCCGGCGAAGCGCTTGTGAGCCGGTGCTACCGTCCTTTCGTAGCCCGCAGCAAAGTTCGACCATGCCGCGCGCTCGTCGCCGCCACAGCCGGAGAGGTAGGGCGGGACGTTCTCGTCCGGAATTTCCGTCTCGGCGCAGGAAACGACGCGGATCCACGGCACGCCGGCATTGGCGACGGCCGGGAACATCACGACGTTGTCGAGCACGATGGCATCCGGCTTCAGCCGGCCGAGAAGCTGACGCAACGGCTCTTCCACGCGCATGGCCGTATCGACGATCGCCTCCCAGGTCGGGCCGACATAGCTTTCGAGCTGGTCGAGCGGCGCCTGGCGAAAGGCGTCCTGGTGGCGTTCGATGAAGTCGTTCCAGTCTGTCGGCACGGCATCGGCGTCGGTCAGCTGGTATTCGGCGAAACCATACTCTGCAAAGACGCCGCTGAAGCCAGGGTGACAGATGAAGACCGGCCGGTGGCCCAGACGCCGCAGTTCCTGGGCGATGCCGACGCAGTTCAGCGCCGCGCCGTAGCTCGCTTCCGGAAATAGGGCGATGGTCTTTGCTGGCGCCATGGGGACTAACGCACGACAAGCTTGAAGGCGGGAGGGACGCCACGGCCGGCGAGCCGGGGGCGCTGCGATTGGGAGAGCTGTATATGCACACGCATCAGATCGGCGGCAAGCTCCATCTGGCCGCGCTCGATCTGCTCGAGGATCTGGATATGTTCGAGATTTGACTGCATCAGCCGGAAGGCGTTGAGATGGCCTGCCGGCGGGCTCGCGCGGCGGCGGCGGTGATGATTGGTCAGCGCTTCGGCCATGAAGGGATTGCCGCAACAGCGCGCGATCAGCAGATGGAAATCGAAGTCCGTGCGGTCGAAGAGTTTGCGGTCGAACGTCGTCTCGTTCATGCCGCGCAGGATCATCATCGATTGGCGTAGCGCCGTCATCGCTGGGATGTCCCGCTTGAAATCGGGCAAGGTCAATGCCAGCGGCTCGGTCGCAAGGCGGAATTCATAGCTCTTCGCCGCTGCGTCGCCGCTAATAGCGAAGTGTTTTAGCAGCCATTGCTGGCCGGCGCCGCGCTCGGCAAGATTTTCTTCTGACAGTTTCATCAGCGCATTTTGTACCGCCTGGCGCGAGACACCGTAGCGGCGCTGGAGACCGGCAACGGTCTGGCTCTCGGTTATGCGCCCGGCTGAAAGGTCACGCAGGATCGCCGCATAGATTTCGTTTTCGCCGTCCCCATCCGCAGTGTCTTCGAGCCGCGCCGTGGCGACCGGATCGGCGGCGAGAAGATAGCCGCCCTCGGCATCGGCCGTCACTAGCCCTCGTTCGGCAAGTATCTGCAAAGCCTTGCGGATCGGTGTTCTGGAGACATTGCAGAGTGACGCGAGGGCCTGTTCGGCCAGCCGTTCGCCTGGCGCCATGCCGCGTTCACCGGCGACATCCAGTATTTTTTGCGCCAGCTCGACATGGCGAAAGTTGGTGCGTTTCGGCTCAGGGGTCATCTGCGGCATCCGCCCTCCATCACCGCGCATGCTGCCCTTTGAGGCGTTGTTTCGCAAGTCCGGATAAACGGTTTTGCGATCGCTGCACAAAAATAGAGAAAGCCTATTGACGTATTTTTTTTCTAAATAATACTGCCATGCGACGGGAACGAGACCGGAGAACCGGCACGCCCTTCAAAGAGGTAGGAACAATCGAAACAAGGGAGTCTTCCGTGAACGTGAAGAACCGACTGACTGCGCCCGCAGCGGCCGCGGCGCTTCTTGCCGCCAGCCTTTCGGCGGGCGCGGCCTCCGCCGCCGATCTCGTCATCTCGAACTGGGCCGGCTACATGGCCCCGGACATCGCCGATGCCTTCAAGGCCGCGACGGGGCTGGAGATCGAGGTCGTCAACCACGCCACCAACGAAGAGGTCATGGGCAAGCTGATGGCGAGCGGCGGCAAGGGCTATGACGTCGTCTTCGTCTCCTCGCCCTTCGCCGAAATCCTGAACGGGCAGGGGCTCGCCGAGCCGATCGACAAGGCCGCCGTGCCGAACCTCGCCAATCTCTACCCGGAAGCGACGGCGCTCGCCTATGACCCGGGCAACGCCTTTTCCGTGCCCTATACCTGGGGCACGACGGGTCTCTGCTATCGCTCCGACCTCGTCGAAGGCACGCCGGACAGCTGGATGAACCTGCTGCAGCCGACGGACAAGCTGAAGGGCAAGACCACGATGCTCGCCACCGACCGCTGGCTGATGGCGGCGGGCGAACTGGCCAAGGGCTTTTCGGTCAACGAGAAGGATCCGGCGAAGCTGGAAGAGGTGAAAAACCTCCTGGTCGAGGCGAAGAAAACCTTGCTCGCCTATGACGACACCACCTTCTATTCCAAGCTCGTTTCGGCGGAAGCCTCGCTGGTGCAGGCCTGGGACGGATGGTGCAATTACGGCATTACCGAGAACAAGGACATCAAGTTCGTCGTGCCGAAGGAAGGCTCCGACCTCTGGATCGACACGATCGTCGTGATGAAGAGCTCGGAAAACAAGGAAGCGGCGATGAAGTTCATCAACTTCATCCTCGACGCCAAGAACCATGCCTGGGCGGCCCAGAACATCCTTTACAAGGTGCCGAACAAGGCGGCGATGGAAAGCCTCGACAAGGCTCTGGCCGAGCAGTACCCGAACATGGCGATGGCCCCGGCAGAGCTCGTCAAATACGAGCTGCTGCGTGATCTCGGCACCGCGCAAAAAGACTATTCCCGCATCGTGAGCGAGATCAAGGCCGCGAACTGATCGCGCGCCTCCTCCGTGGCGGTTCGCGCTGCCACGGGCATTTCCAATCCTGAACCCATTGATGCGCGGGCGCCGGTTGCGGCCCCGCGGGAGCACAATATTGTCCATCAACGCCACCAGACCGACCCTGCTCGCCGCGCCCGGCGTCGCCTGGCTCGTCGCCTTCATGGTGGTGCCGTGCGTGCTGGTGTTGAGTTACGCCTTCTTCCAGCGCGGCGTCTGGGGCGGGGTGGAATACACGTTCACGCTGGAAAACTTCGCCCGCGTCGTCGATCCGCTCTATGCGAAGATTTTTCTCAATTCCGCGCGTATCGCGCTGACGGCGACGGTGGTCGCCATCCTCATCGCCTACCCGGCCGCCTATGCGATCTCGCGCGCGCCAAGGATGACGCAGCCGATCCTGCTGTTCTTCGCCGTGCTGCCCTTCTGGAGCAACTATCTCATCCGCACCTATGCCTGGATCGTGCTGCTCAACCGCGAGGGCCTGATCAACAATCTCTTGCGCACGCTGGGTTACACGGGCGAGCCACTGTCCATGCTCTATACAGAGAGTGCCGTCATCATCGGCCTCGTCTACAATTACCTGCCCTTCGTCATTCTCGCGATCTATTCCACGCTGTCGCGGTTGAACCCGGAGCTGATGGAGGCCTCACGGGATCTCGGCGCCGGTCCCGTCCGCACCTTCCTGCGTGTCACGCTGCCACTCACTTTGCCGGGCGTTGCGGCCGGTGGTGTCTTCGTCTTCGTGCTCTCCATCGGCAATTTCGTGACGCCGGCGCTGCTCGGCGGCGGTCGGTTCCAGATGGTCGGCAATCTTGTCTACGACCAGTTCCTGACGGCCAACGACTGGCCCTTCGGGGCGGCACTTGGCGCGGCCCTGATCCTGACCATGATCGTGCTGCTCCTTTTGCAGGCCCGCGCCACGGCCCATGCCTCCGGTGAGCGCAAAGGGGAGGTCGAGCGATGAGCGTCGCCCTTTCCGGAAAGCTGCCCGGCCGCATCGTACTCTTGCTGGTCTTCGGCTTCCTCTACCTGCCGATCGCCGTTCTGGTCTTGCTCTCGTTCAACGACAGCGGCTTGCCGACCTCCTGGCCCGGTTTTTCCACGCGCTGGTACGGCGCGTTGCTTGCCAATACCGATATTCTGCGCGCCGCCTGGAACACGCTGATCGTCGCCGTCTTCGCCACCGTGATCTCGACGGTACTCGGCACCCTGCTGGCACTCGGCATGGAAACGCGGCGACGCAAGAGCAACGGGCTGGAGGCGCTCGTCTTCGCGCCGATGGTCATCCCCGATATCGTGCTCGCCGTGGCGCTGCTCACCTTCTTCTCACGGCTTGGCCTCGCGATGGGGCTACACACGATCGTCATCAGCCACGTCATCTTCGACCTCGCCTTCGTCTGCTCGGTCGTGCGGGCGCGGCTGAAACATTTCGACTTCTCCATCGTCGAGGCTTCGCGCGATCTCGGCGCATCCGGCTGGACGACTTTCTGGCGCGTCACCTTCCCGGTGCTGCTGCCGTCAATCGTCGCGGGCGCGCTGCTCGCCTTCACGCTGTCGGTCGACGAGTTCATCATCGCCTTCTTCACGGCCGGTGCCGGACGCTCGTCGATCACCCTACCCATGCAGATCTATTCGATGATCCGCTTCGGCATCACGCCGGAGGTCAACGCGCTCGCCACCATCGTCATGGGCGTCAGCGCGACGGCACTCCTGATCTCGCAATGGCTCAACAGAGAACAGCAGGTCCCATGACGCCATCGAACAATCCAATTTTGCGCATCGAGGGCGTCGGCAAGACATTTGGCCCGGTTACAGCGGTCGACAATGTATCCCTCGATATCCGCGAAAACGAATTCTTCGCGCTGCTCGGCCCGTCCGGCTGCGGCAAGACCACGCTGCTGCGCATGCTGGCCGGCTTCGAGAGCCTGAATGCCGGGCGCATCCTGCTCGAGGGAAAGGACATCTCGCCACTGCCGCCGGAAAAGCGGCCGCTCAACCTGATGTTCCAGTCCTACGCGCTCTTTCCGCATATGACCGTTCGGCAGAACCTCTCCTACGGCCTCGAAATGGAGCGCCTCCCCAAGGCCGATATCCGCCGCCGGGTCGACGACACGATGGGCATGACGGACCTGACGCCCTTTGCCGACCGCAAGCCGGATCAGCTTTCCGGTGGGCAGAAACAGCGCGTGGCGCTCGCCCGTGCCCTGGTGAAGCGCCCGAAGGTGCTGCTGCTCGATGAGCCGCTGGGTGCGCTGGACAAGAAGCTGCGTGAGCGGATGCAGCTTGAACTGAAGCGCATGCAGAACGAGGCCGGAATCACCTTCATCATCGTCACCCACGACCAGGAAGAGGCACTGGTCATGGCCGATCGCATGGCGATCCTCAAGGACGGTCGCCTGTTGCAGGTCGGCGCACCGGAAGAGGTCTACGAACGGCCGGCCGACCGCTTCGTCGCGAATTTCATCGGCGTCATGAATTTCATCGACGGCAAGGTGGGCGCGGATGGCGTCTTTGCGGCGGAAGGTTTGCAGGTAAAGGCCGCGGGTGGAAAACCCGGAGCGGCGACGCTCGCCATCCGCCCGGAAAACATCGTCATCGGCCCACCGGGCGGTCATCCGGTCGCCGGCACGATCACCGATATCGCCTATCACGGGCTCGACCGGGTGCTGCATGTCAAAACGGCCGCTGCCGAAACGCCACTCCAGGTCCGCATCCCCGCGAGCGGGGCGGGCAACTGGAAGATCGGCGACGCGTTGAGCCTCAAGCTCGACCCGGCGAAATGCCGGCTCTTCAATGAATAAAGAGGGAAACACCATGTCCAAGACCATAGCATTCTTCCCGGAAGCGGCCTTCGGCCCGGCGCTGAACTCGGTCGGCATTGCCCAGGCCGTCGAGGCGCTCGGCCACAAGGCTGTCTTCCTCTCCGACCCCGGCTTCGTTTCCGTCTATGAGGGCTACGGTTTCGAGGCGCACGCCGTGAACCTCTCCGAACCCATGCCGCCGGAGCAGATGGCGAAATTCTGGGAGGATTTCATCAACGGCCACATCCCGAATTTCCGCAAATCCCCCTACGACCAGGTCGACAACTATGTGAAGGATTGCTGGACGGCGATCGTCGACAGCGCCAAGTGGGCGCAGAAGGACCTGCCGGGCGTGCTGGCAAGGATCAAGCCGGACCTCATCTGCGTCGACAACGTCATTCTCTTCCCGGCAATCAAGCAGTTCGGCAAGCCCTGGGTGCGCATCATCTCCTGCTCGGAAAACGAGATCGAGGATCCAAAAATCCCGCCGCATCTTTCCGGTTGCGAGGAGAAGGATTTTTCGGGCCATGCGGCGTATCGCGATCACTTCAACGCCGTGATCAAGCCGATCCATGACGATTTCAACGGCTTCCTTGGCGAGAACGGCGAGGCGGCTTACCCGATTGGCCAGTTCTTCGAGGCTTCGCCCTTCATGAATCTGCTGCTCTATCCGGAAGCGGTAAAATTCGAGCGCGAACATCCGCTCGATCCAAAGCAGTTCCAGTATCTCGAAGGCTGCGTGCGCAAGGAAAAACCCTACGAGGTGCCGGCGTTCTCCGAAAACAACGACAAGCCGTTGCTTTATATTTCCTTCGGCTCGCTCGGAGCGGGGGACACCGATCTCCTGAAGCGCCTGATTGCGACGATCGGCAAGTTGCCCTATCGCGCGCTGGTCAATGTCGGCGACTACAAGGACCAGTATGAGGACCTGCCGGGCAACATCATCGTCGACAGCTGGTTCCCGCAGCCGTCCCTCATTCCGCAGGTCGATGCGGTCATCCATCACGGTGGCAACAACTCGTTCACGGAGTGCCTCTATTTCGGCAAACCGGCGATCATCATGCCCTATGTCTGGGATGGCCACGACAACGCGACCCGCGTCGACGAGACCGGCCACGGCTTCAAGATGCCGCGCTATGACTGGGCGAATGCGGATCTCGCCGCCAAGCTCGATGCCTGCGTCAACAACCCGACCATGAAGACACGCCTTGCCGCCACCAGCGCGCATATGCAGGCGCGCAACGGCCCGAAGAAGGCCGCCGGCATTCTCGACGAACTTGTGAAGACGGGTGCCTACAATGGTTGAGACGACAAAATCCTCGGCGCCGCATATTTACGAGGCCACGACGTTCTCCGACCTCGTCGACTGGGGCGACCAGCCGGATAGCCTGGAGGGTCAATCCCATTCCTCCGGCCGGCTCGTCTTCAAGGGGCCAAACAACCAGCCGGAATCCGGCATCTGGGTCTGCACGCCCGGCCGCTGGCGGCTGTCGATCCCGCGCGACGAGTTCTGCCATTTCGTGGCAGGACGGGCGGTCTATCGTTCGGATGAGGGCGAGGTGATCGAGGTCGAGGCCGGCACCGTCGTCCTGTTCCGGGCCGGCTGGACCGGCGAATGCACTGTCATCGAGACCATGCGCAATATCTACATGCTGGCCTGACGCGAACAGAAAATGAAAGGAAACTCCCAATGACCGCGACACCTCTGATGCGCAAACCGCTCGAAGAAACCGACCTCAAGGACTGGGGCGTGATCCCCACAATGATCGAGGGCGAAAGCCGCACCTCCGGCAAGGTCATCTACAAAGGCCCGAACGGCGAATCCGAGAGCGGCCTGTGGATCTGCACGCCGGGAAAGTGGTTCTGCCACGTTACCAGCGACGAGTTCTGCCACTTCCTCGAAGGCCGTTGCACCTATGTGCATGAAAGCGGTGAGGTGATCGAGATCACGCCGGATACCGCAGCCTTCTTCCCGAAGGACTGGAAGGGCGAGTGCACCGTCCATGAGACGGTGAAGAAGGTCTACATGATCCGCTAACGGGGCACCCCCTCATCCGGCCCTTCGGGCCCCCTTCTCCCCACGGGGATGAGAGGAAGAAGCACCAGGTGAAGCTCGACATCGCCGCACACGCGGCCTCCCCCTCTCCCCTCGGGGAGAGGGTAGGGTAAGAGGGCCGCCGCCGCCGACAGCATAGGAATGAAACGATGTTCAATCCCGCCGACCCCGTGTTTTACCAGCATCCAGCCTATATCCCGAGCAGAGGCGTGCGCCACACGGTGATCGACCCCGCCACGCTCGCGACCGTCGGCACCATCGCCGACACGACGCTGGCGGAGATGGAAACGGTGCTCGACGTCGCCGCGAAGGCGCAGCGCGACTGGAAGCGGCTCGACGCCAAGTCCCGCGCGACGATCCTCCACCGCATCGCCAATCGCATCGAGGCGACCGACATGCGGCACTGCGCGGAACTGATGTCGCGCGAAATGGGAAAACCCTATCCGGAGGCGATCGGCGAGGTGGCGAATTGCGCCGGGGCCTTCCGCTATTTCGCGGAAATGGCGCGCGACGAGGCCGGCAAGGTCGCAGGCACGACGCAGGCGGGCTCCTTCCAGCATGCGCGCTACGAGGCGCTCGGCACCAGCGTGCACATCATGCCGTTCAATTTTCCGATCCTGCTGATGTGCTGGACGGTCGCCGCGTCGCTTGCCTCCGGCAATGCCTGCATCATCAAGCCCGCACCGGCGACGACGCTATCGACGCTGGAGTTCATGCAGGTTTTCGAAGCGCTGCCGGAAGGCCTGATCGCCTGCCTGCCGGGTGGAGTGGAGCTTGGCAGCGCCCTGATCGTGTCTTCAAAAACCCATGCGGTGGCCTTCACCGGTTCGGTTGCCGCCGGCAAGGCTGTGGCCATGGCCGCAGCGGCTGAGATGAAGCCTGCCGTCATCGAGGCCGGCGGCTCGGATCCGATGATCATCACCGCACATGCGCCGCTCGACGTGGCCGCCGCCGGTGCCGTCACCGCGGCCTTCCACATGTCCGGCCAGGTTTGTACCTCGGCGGAGCGCTTCTTCGTCGTTGATGCGGTGCATGACGAATTCGTCGAAAAATTCATTGCGGAAACGAAGCGCCTGCGCATCGGCAACGGGCTCACCCGCGCGGAAATCGGCCCGCTCGTCAGCGAGGCGGCGCGGGCGAAGGTCATCCGGCTGGTCGAGGATGCCAAGGCGAAGGGCGCGACCGTCGTGATCGGTGGAAAGATATCGGAGAGCGAGCCCGTCGGCTGGTTCTACGAGCCGACGATCCTGACGAACTGCACGCCGGACATGGCGATCCTGCGCGAGGAGTGTTTCGGTCCTGTTGCCGCCGTCATGCGGGTCGCTGATTTCGACGAGGCGATCGAGCGAGCGAACGACAGCGAATTCGGCCTAGGGGCTTCCGTCTTCACCACGTCACTCGAAGAGGCGATGGAGGCGGCGGACCGGCTGGAGGCGGGCATGGTGTGGATCAACAATCCGCTGATCGACAACGACGCATTGCCCTTCGGTGGCTGGAAGAAATCCGGCCTTGGGCGGGAGCTTTCGAAGCTCGGCCTCGATGTCTTCCGCCGCTCCAAGATGGTCATCATCGACCACAAGCCAGTGATACAGAGCTGGTGGTATCCCTATCCGGACGATTGGTTCTACGAGGAGGGCGGGCGCAAGCACGTCTGACACCGGCAATTCTTTGAGGAAAACACAATGATCATCACCCTTCTTGGCGGCGCGGGCTTCATGGGCGCGGGCATCGTGCGCGACCTCCTTTCCGACCGCGCCATCATCGACATCACGACCATCCGCCTCTGCGATGCCTCGCGGGAGAAGATGGAGGCGCTGGCAAAGGAGCTTGGCGATCCGCGCGTCACGCTGGTCGATCTCGACGTGACGAATGCCGCGGCTTTGAACGCCGCGATTGCCGGCGCCGATATCTGCATCAATTGCGTGCCGACCCTGCTCGGCTTCCAGATGACAATCTTTGAGGCCGCACTTGCGCTCAAGGTGCCCTACATGGATCTCGGCGGCCTCGGCACCTACACGGTCAAGCAAATTGCCCAGCATGAGCGCTTCAAGGCGGCCGGCTTGCCGGCGGTCATCGGCTGCGGTGCGGATCCCGGCATGTCGAACGTCATCTGCCGGGCGGTCGCCGATGAACTGGACGAGATCGACAAGATCAACCTCTACTGGGCAGCGGAACTGGTCGGAGACGAGAACCCGGTGCTCGTGCCGCCCTACAGCGTGTCGACCGTGCTTGCCGAATACGCCCATGCGAGCACGCAATTTTACGGCGGTAAACATGTCGAATGCGCGCCGATGAGCGGTAGCGAGTTCCTCGACCTGCCGGAGCCGTGGGGCCGTTGCGAATTCATGCATTCCCCGCATTCCGAGCAGCTGACGGTGCCGCTTGCTGATGGCATCCGCGAGAAGGGCATCAAGGAGTTTTCCTGGAAGCTGCATCTGCCGCACCGCGAGCATGAGGCCTGGGTTGGCCTCGTGAAGGCCGGCTTCGGCGATTTCGACGAGCCGGTGGAGATCGGCGGCGTCAAGGTCAAGCCGCTCGACGTTCTGAACAAGGTGATCGAGCGCAATATCCGCAAAAACGCGGAAAAGATCCCGGCGCAGGACAGCCACGAGATCCATTTCGCGATCGGCCGCGGCCGCAAGGACGGAGTGGAACGCACCGTGCGCGTCGAGGTCACGGTCTCGCCGGATCCGATCTATGCACCCTATGTCGATGCCTGCACCTCGATGAATGCGTCCATCGCCGCCCAGCTTATCCTGTCCATGCCGAGGAAACCGGGTGTCCATGCACCGGAAAGCTACTTTGACATCGCGACCTATTTCCCGGAACTGGAAAAACGGAAGTTTCGTATCGCGAAAATCGTCACATGACGGCCGTGTGAAACGCCAGTTTACGAGTATGGCGAAATTGAGAAAAAATACCCTACCAATCTTATAGGGATAATATATAAATAGTCCCAGAGAACGGGCGGGCATGAGTGTCCGTCCAGGAGAGACCGGAAATTCGGCCTCCGCAGCAAGGGATGATGGCATGAGCAGTACGAAACTCGGCGGCCGTTCTACGTTTGGTTCCTTTAGCGCGGTCAATGATCGCCGTGCCCGCCGCGCAGAGCGGCAGGTCCTCGTGAACAACATCATCGTCGCCGGTGCTTTCCTCTTCGTCAGTGCAGTGGTTTTCGGCCTCGTCGGCTGAATTTTTTCCCCCGCTTTTTTAGGCCGAGCATGATCGTGTTTCATGCTCCCATCATATCCGGCTGCTGCCATTGTCTGGCAGCGGATATGCGATAGACATTATGCCATGTCTCGCTCCCAACGCCTGTTCGATCTGCTGCAAGCCTTGCGTCGCCATCGCCGGCCCGTGAGCGGCAGGGTACTGGCGGAAGAGACCGGCGTGAGTTTGCGCACGCTTTACCGCGACATTGCCAGCCTTCAGGCGCAGGGCGCTGATATCGAAGGCGAACCGGGTCTGGGATATGTCCTAAAACCGGGATTTCTGTTGCCGCCATTGATGTTCACGCCGGAAGAGATCGAGGCGCTGGTTCTTGGCGCGCGCTGGGTTGCGCAGCGCGGCGACAGCCACCTGCAGGGTGCCGCCCGCAACGCCCTTGCCCGCATTTCCGCCGTCCTGCCACCGGAACTGCGCACCGAACTGGAAACGTCGCCCCTGCTCGTAGGTCCCGGCGACGCGTTTCCGGTCGGCGGTATTGATCTTTCCATTCTGCGGGGTGCTATCCGCGCAGAACGCAAAGTTTCGCTCACCTATCACACTGGCGGAGGAGAGGCCTCGGCGCGCGTCGTGTGGCCCTTTGCACTGTCCTTTTTCGATCATGCCCGGGTCGTCATTGCCTGGTGCGAATTGCGAAACGGATTTCGTCACTTTCGCACCGACCGTATCGAGACGGCCGACGTGCTGGAAAGCCGATATCCAAAACGGCGGCAGGCGCTGCTGCGCGCCTGGCGGGACGCGGAGGGCGTTCCCACCAGTGACGTATGATGCTGCCAAAAACTGACAGCATGAACGGTTAGAACCACCCTGTCTTCAAACACAGGAGGTTTTCATGACCGGCAATAACAGCATTCTTCTCTACGTGGCGGACGCCGAGGCAAGCGCCCGTTACTTCACCCGTCTGCTTGGCCTGGAGCCTGTGGAGGCGAGCCCGACCTTTACGATGTTCCGGCTTCCCTCGGGGCTCGGACTTGGTCTCTGGCGCCGGGACGGTGTGGAACCGGCGCCCATTTCAGCAGGCGGTGGCTGCGAAATTGCCTTCCGGGTGGCCGATGCGGCCGCGGTCGATACGCACTACCGGGATTGGTCCGGCAAAGGGGCCGACATCCTCATGCCGCCGACGGATATGGAGTTCGGCCGCAGCTTCGTCGCGACGGATCACGACGGCCATCGGCTGCGTGTCTATGCCGTCACGGATGGAGGCTGATCGTCTTCGCCTCCGGCTCGTCCGTATTGGACGCTTTGACTGGATCATGCAATGCAGCCTTGCCCGCTTGCGGAAATACCCGATAATTGCTTTGGTTCGCTGAAGATAGTTCGGGATAATCGATCAATGCTGCTTGAAAACCTCTCGCTCTTCCTGCGAATCGTGGAAAAGGGCGGGCTAGCCGTGGCGGCGCGCGAGGTTGGACTTTCGCCCGCCACCGTTTCCGAACGGCTGGCCGCGCTGGAGGCCTACTACGGCGCGGCGCTGCTGACCCGCACCACGCGCGCCATCAGCCTGACCGACGAGGGGCGGGTGCTCGTCGAAGGCGCGCGGCGCCTGTTGGCGGAGGCGGAGGAGATGGAAAGTCGCGTGCGGCACGGGGCGAATGTCATTTCCGGGCCGATCCGGCTGAGCGCGCCGGAAGACCTTGGCCGGCGCCTGCTCGTTCCGGTGATCGATACCTTCCTGGAGGAGCATCCCGCCGTCACGGTCGATATCAACCTCACGGACGGGAATGTCGACCTCGTCGGGCAGGGCATGGATTTCGCGATCCGGCACGGCGTTCTGGCGGATAGCAGCCTGCGGGCAAAGCCGCTGGGCGAGAACCGCCGCATCGTCTGTGCGTCACCCGCTTATCTCGACGCCAACGGCGTGCCCCAGCATCCGGACGACCTGGCGCGGCACGACTGTATCGTCATGCGCTTCGGGCAGAATATCGATCGTGAATGGTCCTTCGTCATCGATGGCGCGGTACGCAAGGTCGCCGTGCGTGGCCGGCGCGTGGCGAATGACGGGGGGCTTGTGCGGCACTGGTGCCGCGAGGGCCGCGGCATCGCGCTCAAATCGATCCGCGACGTGGATGCGGACCTGGCGTCCGGTGCGCTGGTCGAACTGCTCAAGGATTTTTCCGCCGGCAGCACGGCACTGCAGATCGTCTATCCACCGAGCGCGGTGCAGCCGCGGCGGGTGCGGCTGTTGATCGATCGCATCGCCGCGGCGCTGTCTCCAGGCCGCGGCGTGGTGTTCGGTCAGGGCGATACCTGATCCAGGTAGATCAGGCGCAGCGTTCTTCGAGCAGATCGTCGATCGTGGCGGCGAACGCCTGGAAATACGGCGCGGCAATATGCTCGTCGAGCGCGGCCTGGTTGGTAAAGGCCTCGCGCATGTAGAAGGTGCCAGGGTCGTCGCGAAGCTCAAACAGCACATAGTCGAGATTGCCGGCCTCCGCCCGCGTTGGTTCGATGAGAGCGAGCAGCCCTTGCCGCAGCGCTTCCCGCTTGCCGGGCCTCGCCTTCAAGACCGCAAGGGCGATGAGCTTTTCGGTCGATATCGTCATGTTGTCTCCCGTCGTGTGCTCAGAAGCCGGCGAGCACGATCTTGCCCTTGGCCCTGCCGGACTCGATGAGGGCATGGGCGCGCTTGAGGTTTGCCGCATTGATGGCGCCAAAATTCTCGTTGAGCGTTGACTTGATCTTGCCGGCATCGACTAGGTCGCTGATGCGGTTCAGCAGGTCGTGCTGCTTCTCGATATCGGCGGTGGCAAAGAGCGAGCGGGTGAACATCAGTTCCCAATGCAGCGAGATCGATTTGCGCTTCAGCGGTAGCGCGTTCAACTCCTTCGGGTCGTCGATCAGGCCGAACCGGCCCTGCGGCGCGATCAGTTCGACGATCTCGCCGAGATGGTCTCCAGTATTGGTGGTGGAGAAAACGAAGGCTGGCTCGCCGAGACCGAGCGCCTCGACCTGTGCGGCCAGCGGCTTGCGATGATCGATCACATGGTGCGCGCCGAGCGCCTTCACCCAATCCTGCGTCTCCGGCCGGGAGGCCGTGGCGATGACCGTCAGGTCCGTCAGCGCCCGGGCGATCTGGATCGCGATCGAGCCGACGCCTCCAGCGCCGCCGATGATGACGATGGCGTTTGCGGCGCCGGGCACAGGCCGGGTGACGTCCAGCCGGTCGAACAGCATTTCCCAGGCGGTGATCGAGGTCAGCGGCAGGGCAGCGGCAGCCGGGAAATCGAGGGTTTCCGGCTTTTTCCCGACGATGCGCTCATTGACGAGATGGAATTCGGCATTGGTACCCGAGCGATTGATCGCGCCGGCATAGAAGACTGCGTCACCCGGCTTGAACAATGTCGCCTCCGGCCCGACCGCGGTGACCACACCGGCGGCATCCCAGCCGAGGACCTTCCATTCCCCATCCGCAGGCTTTGCCGAGGCACGGATCTTGGTGTCGACCGGGTTGACCGAAACGGCCTTCACGGCGACGAGGATGTCGCGCCCGGCCGGCTCCGGCCTCGGCAGATCGAAATCGACGAGGGCGGTTGCGGCGTCGATGGGTTGCGGGTTCTGGTAGCCGATGGCTCGCATGGTGAAGCTCCTGATTGGCGTTTAAAAAAGGGTCAGATGGCGCGGGCGCGGCCTTCGATGTCGACGACGCTACCGTTCATGAAGGGAATGTCGCGTGATTTCATCGTGGCATTGTCGAGTTGCATGTTTGGCTCCCTCTTGGCTTGGCAATACACTTTGCGCGCAGCGCGTATAATTCGGCGCGAAACAAAATCATAATTCGGTTTTTCCGTTGATTGTCCGCGAGCCGGACCTCGGATGCTCCAAGCTTAGCGTATCCGAAACCATCGAGCGATGGTGCCGCCGCAAGACTTGAAACGAAAACTCACATATGAAATGATAATTCAAATAAGAATGAAATCATGATCGGCTGTCATCACGGCTGGAGGATATGTGAATGCAGGATGATATCGGGCTGCTGGCCGGCCTGACCGTGCTCGATATGAGCCAGTTTCTCTCCGGTCCCTATTGTTCGCTGCGGCTGCTCGATCTGGGTGCGCGGGTCATCAAGATCGAGCGCCCGGATGGCGGCGATCTTTCGCGCCGGCTCTATCTCAGCGACACGGAGGTCGGTGGCGACTCGACGCTGTTCCATGCCATCAACCGCGGCAAGGAAAGCCTCGGCGTCGACCTCAAGAATGCGGACGATCTCGCCTTTCTGCGCTCGCTCATTGCGAAGGCCGATGTGCTGATCCAGAATTTCCGGCCGGGTGTCATAGAGCGCCTTGGTCTCGATTACGAGGCGGTGAAGGCGATCAACCCTTCCATTGTCTATGCCTCGATCAGCGGCTACGGCGAGGATGGCCCCTGGGTGATGCGGCCGGGACAGGATCTGCTGGCGCAGGCGCGGTCCGGCCTGATGTGGCTGAACGGCGATGAAGAGCAGGGGCCGGTGCCCTTCGGCCTTGCTGTTGCCGACATGCTGGCCGGGGCCAATGCCTGCCAGGGCATTCTGGCGGCTCTCGTGCGTCGCGGCATTTCCGGCAGGGGGGCGTTTATCCAGACGAGCCTGCTCGAAAGCCTGGTCGATTTCCAGTTCGAGGTACTAACCACCCATTTGAATGATGGCGGTCGCCGGCCGAAGCGGGCCGGTTTCCGCAGCGCGCATGCCTATCTCTCCGCGCCCTACGGTGTCTATCCGGCGAAGGATGGCTACCTGGCGATCGCCATGACGCCGATCGGGCGCTTGCAGGATCTGTTGCAGATCGAGGCGCTTGCCCCCTTCCGCGATGACAGCAAGACGTGGTTCACGGCGCGCGACGCCATCAAGCAGATCATCGCCGAACGTATCGCGACGGAAACGGTAGACCACTGGCTGTCCATCCTCGAACCCGCCGATATCTGGTGCTCCAAAGTGCTGGAATGGCCGGAACTGCTTTCGAGCGACGGTTTTCGCATCCTCGACATGTTGCAGACGGTAACGCGCGAGGACGACGTGTCGATCGGCACGACCCGCTGCCCGGTTCGCGTTGATGGTCGCCGACCCTCCGGTGGCCGCGCTGCGCCGCGGATCGGCGAGCACACCGATCGCATCCGGGCGGAGTTCGCCCGATGAGCACGGTTACCCTCAAGGGCATGACCTGGAGCCATCCGCGGGGTTACGACCCGATGGTGGCCTGCTCGGACGATTGGTTGCAGAAGACGGGCGTTGTCGTCGAATGGGACAAACGTTCGCTTCAGGATTTCGAGAGCTTTCCTGTCGAGGAGCTTGCGCGCCGTTACGATCTCATCGTGATCGACCACCCGCATGTCGGCCAGATCACTGCGGAGAACTGCCTTGCTCCGCTGGACGTGCCAGGCCACGAAGCCGCGTTCGCGGCGCTGGCGAAGGGATCGGTCGGGGCATCGTTTCCAAGCTATCATTGGCAGGGCCATCAGTGGGCTTTCCCGATCGATGCCGCCACGCAAGTGCTCGCCTTTCGGCCGGATCGATTGGGCGTGGCGCCGACGGCATGGGCAGACGTTGTCGACCTCGCGCGGGGCGGGGAGGTCTTGCTTCCGCTGCGGCCGCCGCATTCGTTGATGTGCCTGTTCACGCTGTGCGGCAATCTTGGTCGGCCCTGTTCGGTGGAAAGAGACCATCCCTTCATCGACGCGGAAATCGGCGTGCAAGCGATCGAGATGATCCGGGAACTGGCAGCGCTCACCGATCCCGCCTGTACCGGCATGGACCCGATCGCCGTGCTGGACCGCATGGGCGAGGAGGGGTCGCGCGACAGCCTCGCGCCGCTGATCTACGGCTATGTCAGCTATTCACTGAAAGGCTTTCGGGCGAACCGCATCGCCTTCGCCGACATGCCGGTTGCCGGCACCAGCGGACCCAGAGGGTCAGCGCTAGGGGGCACGGGCATTGCCGTTTCAGCTTTTTCTGCGAACCGTGAGGCGGCTATCGACTTTGCCTATTGGATTGCCGGTGGCGCGGTACAGGCGGATCGCTACTGGCGATCCGGTGGCCAGCCCGGCCATGCAGCGGGTTGGGAGGATGACGCAGTCAACGCCGCGACGCTCGGCTTCTACCGCAGTACGCGTCGAACACTGGAGGGTGCCTGGCTGCGGCCACGGCACGATGGCTATATGCCGTTTCAGGAGGCCGCATCCCAGCGCATCAACCAGGCCGTGACGAGCCGGGAACCGGCTGCGAAGGTCGTCGGTGATCTCAACGATCTCTTCGCGAGCAGTTTTCGATAGGGAAGGGTGCCATTGGCGAGCCTCCCGGGGTTTTCGCCAGCCTTGCTCCATCCACGACGTCATCCTCGGCCTTGAGCCGAGGATCCATATATCTCAGCGGCCTATGGATGGTCGGGTAAGGCCCGAGCATGACGGTGGAGAGATTTGAATGAGGTTGCCAACACCTTGGGCACATTCACCCGTCATGCCACTGGCTTGCCGCCCCGGTATTTTACGGTCTGGATGTGCTCGCAATAGAGCACCAACTCGCCTTCGCCCTTGAAGACTTCATAGGATGCGCGGATGAGGCCGAGGTCGTCGTACTTCGGTTGTTTGTCGAGATTGGTGCGGATCGTGTAGATCGTATCGCCAATGAAGACGGGCTTGATGAAGCGCAGGCGGTCGTAGCCGTAGGAGAAGGCGTTGACGCAATTGGTCGCCACCAGCCCGAGCCCTGCCGAAAACACGAAGGCGCCAGCCACGAGGCGGCGGCCGAACAGGCCTTCCGTCTCGGCGAAGATCTGGTCGCCGACATAGGGGTGCATGTCGAGCACAAGCGCGTTGAACTGCATCGATTCGCCTTCCGAGATGGTGCGGCGCAGCGAGCGGATTTTGTGGCCGATCTCGAAATCCTCGTAGAACCAGTTTTCCGCGTTCCAGACCGGCAGCGCCGCATGGGCCTCCGGCATGGTCTTCGGGTGGGTGCTCTCGATTCCAACTGTCGACGTCATGCGGGCCTCCTCTAAATGGGAAGAAGCTGCCACATAGGAATGGATTATTCAAATACGAATTTATGTTTCGGCAGTGAAGCCGGCGCCTGCCATCTCGGAAAGCTTGCTGGTCGTCTCGCTGATTAGCTGGATCGTCGTGGAAATGTCGGGGGCGGGCGTGTTGATCAGCGTGATATAGGGCACGGTGAGTGCGGCGATCGCGGTGCCGTCGGCGCCGAGTACCGGGGCGGAAAGGTTGATGACGCCCGCAGTCTGCGCGCTCGGCATCATCTCATAGCCGCGCGTGCGGATGAGGTCGAGACGTGCCAGGAATTCCGGCGTCACGCGACCGTCCGTGCCGCCGTCACCGACATGCTCGGCAATCATGCGCTCGCGCTCCTCCGTCGAGCGGAAGGCGAGCAGAACATGGCCGGAGCCTGTGTCGAACAGACCGATGCGCGAGCCGACGCGGATGGAAATACCCCAGTAACCGGGCGCTTCCTGCTGGGCGATGACCACCGGATTGCCGCGGTCGAAGACAACAAGCTGATTGGCCTGGCGCGAGGCTTCCGCAAGCTCGCGCATCAGCGGTACGGCGAAGGAAACAAGGCGGCGCACCGGCGCGTGGAGCTGTGCCAAACCGAAGAGTTTCAAGGTCAAAGAGAAGCGGTCGCCATCGATGCGCGTGACGTAGCCGCGCTTCACCAGCCGGTCGAGCATGCGGTAGAATTCGTTCGGACTGCGATCGAGCCGCTTGGCGATTTCCGCCTGGGTCAGCCCGCCATCGACGGCCGCCAGAAGCTCCAGAATGTCGAGACCCTTGTCGAGCGCCGGCGCCCGGTAGCGATCGTTTTCCTCTTCCGACACCTGAAATCCTCCAGTGAATGAGTAAATTCATATACGCAGAAATAAGGCGTGGCAATGCGGCAAACCGGTTTTCTGCTTGACGAAGAATGAATAAATGGTTTGTATATGAATGAAGCTCTTATTGGTGAGGGCTGGCGAAAGCCACATGGGAGGAGAACATGTCGAGATTTCTAACCGGCGCCGCTGTCGGTGCGTTGATGTGCGCAGGCTCTGCGCTCGCCGCCGATCTGCCCGGAAAATTCGAAGGCGTTACCGTCGATGCGAAGCTCATCGGCGGTCAGCAATATGAAGCGCTCTATGCGCGCATCGCCGAATGGGAGAAGGCGACCGGCGCGAAGGTGAACGTTCTTTCGAAGAAGAACCACTTCGAGCTGGACAAGGAGATCAAGTCGGACATCGCGACCGGCAACATCACCTGGTGCGTCGGCTCGAACCACTCGTCCTTCGCTCCGCAATATCCGGATATCTATACCGATCTTGCGGCTTTGCTGCCGAAGGAAGAGATCGCTGCCTTCGTGCCGGCCAACATCGCTGCCTCCACGCTCGGCGGCAAGCTGGTGATGCTACCGCGCGCGCAATTCGACGTCTCGGCCCTCTACTACCAGAAGAGCCTCTACCAAGACGACGCCAAGAAGGCGGCGTTCAAGGAGAAATACGGCTATGACCTGACCCCGCCGGACACCTGGCAGCAGGTCACAGACCAGGCTACGTTCTTCTCCAATCCACCGGATTTCTACGGTACGCAATATGCCGGCAAGGAAGAGGCGATCAACGGCCGTTTCTATGAAATGCTGGTCGCCGAAGGCGGCGAATATCTCGACGCCGATGGCAAGCCGACCTTCAATTCGGAAGCCGGCGTGCGCGCCCTCGACTGGTTCGTCAATCTCTACAAGGCGAAGGCCGTGCCGGTCGGCACGACGAACTATCTGTGGGACGATCTCGGCCAGGGCTTTGCCTCGGGCACGATTGCGGTCAACCTCGACTGGCCTGGCTGGGCAAGCTTCTTCAACGACCCGAAGTCGTCCAAGGTTGCCGGCAATGTCGGCGTGAAGGTGCAGCCGGCCGGTTCTTCCGGCAAGCGTACCGGCTGGTCCGGCCACCATGGCTTCTCGGTCACGGAAAGCTGCGCCAACAAGGAAGCGGCCGCTTCGCTCGCCTGGTTCCTCACCAACGAGGACAGCCAGAAGCTCGAATCGTCTGCCGGTCCGCTGCCGACGCGCACCGCCGTTTGGGAATACAACATCCAGCAGGCCGAAAGCGATCCGTACCGCAAGGAAGTCCTGACCGCCTTCCAGGAGGCGGCAAAACACGCCTTCGCGGTTCCGCAGACGCCGTCGTGGATCGAGATCTCCAACGCCGTCTATCCGGAGCTTCAGGCCGCCATTCTCGGCGACAAGACCTCCAAGGAAGCGCTGGATGCGGCCGCTGAAAAGGCGACGCAGATCCTCGAAGACGCCGGCGCACTCTGATTGCTAAGCGTGGCGCCGGTTCGCCCGGCGCCACCTGCCACCTTTAGTGACATTCTGAAAGACAGGACCGTCTGCCGGCTTCGGCAAGCGGTGTCTTTCCTGCATTCGTGAAGACAGGAGAAGCCGACATGAAAGGCTGGAGGCCACCGGCACCGTTTCTGCTTCTGCTGCCCGCCGTCCTGGTGCTGGCAGCCGTCGTCATCATCCCGTTGATCCTGTCGCTCTATTCGAGCTTCACGCCGTTCCGGCTGACGCAGCCGGCGTCGCTCTACACCTTCATCGGCTTTCGCAACTATGCCCGCATCCTGACGGACCTGGAGTTCTGGACGGCGTTCGGCCGGACCGTGCTGTTGCTCACCGTCGCGCTCAATGTCGAAATGCTGCTCGGCCTGGGGCTGGCCATGCTGGTCGAGAAGGCGACGCGCGGCCAGCGCTTGCTGCGCACCATCATGATGTTCCCGATGATGTTCTCGCCGATCCTCGTCGGCTTCCAGTTCAAGTTCATGTTCAACGACAATATCGGCCTCGTGAACAATGCGCTCCAGTCGCTCGGCCTGACGGACCAGGCGATCCCGTGGCTGATCGACGGCACGCTCGCCTTCACCGCGATCCTCATCGCCGAAGTCTGGTCGTCCACCTCGGTCTTCGCGATCCTCATTCTTGCCGGCCTGCTCGCCATGCCGAAGGAGCCGATTGAGGCGGCGCGCGTCGATGGCTGCACCCCCTGGCAGACGTTCCGCTATGTTACCTGGCCCTTCATCATGCCCTTTGCCTATATTGCTATGACGATCCGCTCGCTCGATGTCGCCCGCGCCTATGACATCGTGAAGATCATGACGGATGGCGGCCCCGCCAAGCGCACGGAACTGCTCTGGACGCTGGTCTCGCGCACGGCTTACGCTGATGCCCGCATGGGCCTCGCCAATGCCATGGCCTATGTCGCGATCCTGCTGTCCATCGTCTTCACCGTCTATTTCTTCCGCAAGCTCTCGGCCGCGCGGACCCAGATTGCAGCCGAATGGTAGGGGGAGTGGTGAGATGAACGAGAACGCAAAAGCCCGTATCAACGGCATCCTTCTGTCGATTGCGCACAAGATCGGCCTGTTCCTGGCGATGACCGTCATCTGCCTGCCCGGTCTGTGGATCGTGCTTGCCTCCTTCCGCCCGACCGTCGAGATCATGGCGAAGCCGCCGGTCTGGATCCCGCAGGACCTCTCCTTCGATGCCTATGTCGCAATGTTCTCCGGCGTGGGGCAGGGCGGCATTCCCGTCATCGAATATTTCCGCAACTCGCTGATCATCTCCGTGACCTCGACGGCGATTGCGCTGGCGCTCGGCATGGCCGGCGGTTACGCCTTCGCCCGCTTCCGTTTTCGGGCAAAATCCTCGATCTTCCTCGGCCTGATGCTGACGCGCACCGTGCCCGGCATCGCGCTCTCGCTGCCGCTGTTCTTCGTCTATTCCAAGCTCGGCATCATCGACACGCATTTCGGGCTGATCATCGCCTATGTGGCGCTCAACGTGCCCTTCACCATCTGGTTGATCGACGGCTTCTTCCGGCAGGTGCCGAAGGATCTGGCGGAAGCCGCGCAGATCGACGGCTGCACGCGCTGGCAGGCCTTCTGGCAGGTGGAGTTTCCGCTCGCCGGCCCCGGCATCGCATCCGCCGGCATCTTCGCCTTCCTCACCTCGTGGAACGAGTTCGCGCTCGCCTCGCAGCTTACCCGTTCCGTCAATTCCAAGACGCTGCCCGTCGGCCTGCTCGACTATACGGCGGAGTTCACCATCGACTGGCGCGGCATGTGTGCGCTGGCGGTGATCATGATCATCCCCGCCCTCGTGCTGACCTTCATCGTGCAGAAGCATCTGGTTTCCGGCCTCACCTCCGGCGCAGTCAAAGGATAATCCATGGCAACCGTTTCCCTTGAAAAGCTGGTCAAGCGCTACGGCGCTGTCGAAGTGGTGCATGGTATCGATCTCGAGGTCGCCGACCGCGAATTCATCGCGCTTGTCGGCCCCTCCGGCTGCGGCAAGTCCACGACGCTGCGCATGATCGCCGGGCTGGAGCCAATTTCTGCGGGCAACCTCAAGATCGGTGGCCGCATCGTCAACGATCTGCCGCCGCGCTCGCGCAACCTTGCCATGGTGTTCCAGTCCTACGCGCTCTATCCGCATATGACAGTGCGCGAGAACATGGGGTTTTCGCTGAAAATCGCCGGCCAGAAGCCGGAGGAGATTGCGCCGCAGGTGGAAGAGGCGGCCAGGACGCTCGACCTCACTCACCTGCTTGACCGTCGCCCTTCGCAACTCTCCGGCGGCCAGCGCCAGCGGGTCGCCATGGGCCGCGCCATCGTGCGCAATCCTGAGGTTTTTCTCTTCGACGAACCGCTCTCCAATCTTGACGCGAAGCTGCGTACGCAGATGCGCGTCGAGATCAAGAAGCTGCATGCCAAGGTCCAGTCGACCGTCATCTACGTCACGCACGATCAGGTCGAGGCGATGACGCTCGCCGACCGCATCGTCATCATGCGCGACGGCTATATCGAGCAGGTCGGCACGCCGGAGGATGTCTTCCAGCGCCCCCAGTCGAAATTCGTCGCCGGCTTCATCGGTTCGCCGCCGATGAACCTCAAGGATGCCGAAGTGGCTGACGGCCAGGTGGTCTTTGAAAACGGCGACCGCCTGCCGCTGCCGGCGCGGTTCAAGGACCGCGTGACGGCCGGGCAGAAGGTGACCTTTGGTCTTCGCCCGGATGATCTCTACCCCGCCGGCCACGGCATCCATTCCGGCGAGGATGCCGACGTACACCGGCAGGATCTGCGCGTCACCCTGACGGAACCGCTCGGCAACGAAACGCTGGTCTTCTCGGACTATGCCGGCGCGGAATGGGTCGGCCGCATGCTGAACCCGCGGCGGCTTTCGCCCGGTGAGGCGCTGCCGTTCTGCTTTGACCTGTCGCAGGCTCATCTTTTCGACCGCGACAGCGGCCGCACCCTGCGAGGCTGACATGGCGAAGATCGAACGCGTCGAACTAAAAATGGTCGACCTTCGCCCGAAGGTCGAGCGCACGGATGCCATCCAGAGTTTCGTTTCCCAGGAAACGCCTCTCGTCACCATCACCGACAGCGACGGCGCGGTGGGCACCGGCTACAGCTACACGATCGGCACCGGTGGCTCGTCCGTCATGCGGCTACTCGCCGATCACCTTGCGCCTCGTCTGCTGGGACGGGATGCCGACCAGATCGAGGCGATCTGGCACGAACTGGAATTCGCCACCCACGCCACGACGATCGGCGCGATCACCTCGATTGCGCTCGCCGCCATCGACACCGCGCTCTGGGACTTGCGCGCCCGAAAACAGAACCTGCCGCTCTGGAAGCTCGCCGGTGGTGCGAAGGACCGCTGCCCGCTCTACACGACGGAAGGTGGCTGGCTGCACATTCCGGTGGAAGCCCTGGTCGAGGATGCGCTGGACGCCAAGGCGAAGGGCTTTACCGGCTCCAAGGTGAAGATCGGCAAACCGCACGGCTCCGAGGACTTTGCGCGGCTTTCGGCTGTGCGCAAGGCTGTCGGCGATGGCTACGAGATCCTGACGGATGCCAATCAGGGTTTTAGCGTCGACGAGGCGATCCGCCGGGCCGAGCGCCTGCGCGAGCTCGATCTCGGCTGGATCGAAGAACCGCTGCCGGCCGACGATATCGACGGTCATGTCCGTCTCAACCAATCGACCTCGACGCCCATCGCCATCGGGGAATCGCTCTACTCGATCCGTCATTTCCGCGAATACATGCAGAAGGGCGCGTGCTCGATCGTGCAGGTCGATGCCGGCCGTATCGGCGGTATCACGCCCTGGCTGAAGGTGGCGCATGCGGCGGAAGCCTTCGACATGCCGGTCTGCCCGCATTTCCTGATGGAACTGCATGTCAGCCTCACCTGCGCGGTGCAGAACGGCAAATATGTCGAGTACATCCCGCAGCTCGACGACATTACCACCTCGCGTCTGAAGATCGAGAATGGCATGGCGCTCGCGCCCATGACGGCCGGTCTCGGGATCGACTGGGATTGGGACGCGATCCGCAGCCGTTCGATTTCCGAATTCGAGCACGAGATCCGCAAGGGGGCTTGAGACATGCAGCGCATCGGCATGGTGATCGGCGTGAAGCCGGAGCAGATCGAAGAGTACAAGCGCCTGCACGCCGCCGTCTGGCCGGAGGTGCTGGCGAGGATTTCGGCCTGCAACATCAAAAACTATTCGATCTTCCTGAAGGAACCGGAAAACCTGCTGTTCTCCTTCTTCGAATATCACGGCACGGATTATGCCGCCGATATGGCGAAGATGGCAGCCGACCCGAAGACGCAGGAATGGTGGGCCGTGTGCATGCCCTGCCAGGCGCCGCTTGAGACGCGCAAGGAAGGTGAATGGTGGGCGGGCATGGAAGAGGTGTTCTTTCATGCCTGACTTCGATCCCAAATCGCTTGCCCAGTCCTGGCCTCTGCCGTCGAAACCACGCCCGATCGTCACCTTCGGCGCGGGCTCGATCGTTGGCGACGCGCATTATCCGGCCTATCGCAAGGGCGGCTTCCCGATTGCCGGGCTCTATGATCCGGATCATGACAAGGCGAAGGCGCTCGCAGACACATGGGGTGTCACGGCCTATCGAACCGTCGAAGAAGCGGCCGCGGTTGAGAACGCGATCTTCGATCTCGCCACTCCACCAGCCGCGCATGCCAAGGTGCTCGCAGTGCTTCCCGATGGTGCAGCGGCGCTGATCCAGAAGCCGATGGGCGCTGATCTCGCGGCGGCGACTGAGATCCTGCGCATCTGCCGCGACAAGAAGCTCATGGCGGCCGTCAACTTCCAGCTCCGTTTCGCGCCGATGATGCTGGCGCTGAAGGATGCCATCGCCAAAGGCCTGCTCGGCGAGGTCGTCGATTTCGACGTCTATCTGGCGCTCGATACGCCGTGGGAACTATGGTCCTTCCTCGAAGGCCTGCCGCGCATCGAGATCGCCATGCATTCGATCCACTATCTCGACGTGATCCGTCAGGTGTTGGGCGATCCCAAGGGCGTGCACGCCAAGTCGATCGGCCACCCGAACCACAACATGGCGCAGACGCGCACCACCGCGATCCTCGACTACGGCGACCGCGTGCGCTGCGCGCTGTCGATCAACCACGACCACAAATTCGGCCGCAAGCACCAGGCCTGTGAGTTCCGTGTCTCTGGCACGGAAGGAGCGGCCTATCTCCAGCTCGGCGTCAATCTCGACTATCCGCGCGGCGAGCCGGACATTCTCGAAATCTATCCGAAGGGCGGCGATAGCTGGGTCGCCGTGCCGCTGGAAGGGACCTGGTTTCCGGATGCCTTCGTCGGCCGCATGGCAAACCTCCAGCGCTTCGTTTCGGGCGAGGACGCCGATCTTGTCTCGTCGGTCGAGGATGCCTGGATGACTATGGCGCTCGTTGAGGCAGCCTACGCCTCCAGTGTCGCGCCCGCCACGCCGCTTGCCGCCCGGCCGTAGATCAGGAACAGGACATGGAACAGGTCAAGTATTTCGAGGACTATGCGATCGGCGAGGGCCGCACGACCTACGGCCGAACGATCACGGAAACGGATTTCGTGGTGCATGCCGGCCATACGGGCGACTTCTTCCCGCATCACATGGATGCGGAATTCATGAAGACGCAGCCCTTCGGCCAGCGCATCGCCCATGGCACCATGGTCTTTTCGATCGGCGTCGGGCTGACCGCCAGTGTCATCAATCCGGCGGCCTTCTCCTACGGCTACGATCGCATGCGCTTCATCAAACCCGTCTTCATCGGCGACACCATCCACACCCGCGTGACGATAACGGGCAAGGAAGACGACCCGAAGCGTGCCGGTTCCGGCCGCGTCGTCGAGCGCACGGAAGTCATCAATCAAAAGGGTGAGGTCGTACTTGCCGCAGATCACATCTATGTTGTCGAGCGTCGCCCGAACACCTGACATTCTACCGAGGAGTCCACATGTCCCAGTCACTTGAAAACAAGCGCGTCCTCATCACCGCCGCCGGGCAGGGGATCGGCCGGGCGAGCGCGCTCGCCTTTGCTGCCGCAGGCGCCAAGGTGATCGCCACCGATATCAATGCCGACGCCCTGAAGAGCCTTGCCGGCGAGGCCAACATCGAAACCTATGTTCTCGACGTCTTGAGTGAAGAGGCCGTCAATCGCGTCGTTTCCGCCACCGGTCCGTTCGATGTGCTCTTCAACTGCGCCGGTTTCGTGCATGCGGGATCGATCCTCGAGATGGCGGACAAGGACCTCGACTTCGCCTTCGATCTTAACGTGCGGGCCATGGTGCGCACCATCCGGGCGGTTTTGCCGGCGATGCTGGAGCGCAAGGATGGCGCCATCATCAACATGGCCTCCGTCGCCTCCAGCATGAAGGGCGTGCCGAACCGCGCCGCCTATACCATTACCAAGGCCGCCGTCGTCGGGCTCACCAAGTCGGTCGCGGCCGACTATGTGGCGCAGGGCATCCGCTGCAACGCGATCTGCCCCGGCACCGTTGAAAGCCCCTCGCTGCAGGATCGCCTGAAGGCGCAGGGCGATTATGAGACGGCGCGGGCCGCCTTCATCGCCCGCCAGCCGATCGGCCGCATCGGTACGCCGGAGGAGATCGCCGATCTCGCCGTCTATCTCGCCGGCGCCACCTACACGACCGGTCAGGCCTACGCCATCGACGGTGGCTGGACCATCTAAGACACCTCCGACCGTCGGCAGGACGCCGGCGGCCAACTCGACCACGCCAAGGGCCGTTTCCATGACCAAGATCACCAGCCTTCGCTCGATCGACCTGCGCTTTCCCACCTCCCAGAGCCTCGACGGTTCGGATGCGATGAACCCGGATCCGGACTATTCCGCCGCCTATGTCGTGCTGGGCACCGAAAAGGCCGGTCTGGAAGGGCACGGCCTCACCTTCACCATCGGCCGCGGCAACGAGATTTGCTGTGCCGCGATCGATGCAATGAAGCACCTGGTGGTTGGCCTCGATCTTGACTGGGTGCGCGAGAACCCCGGCCGCTTCTGGCGCCATGTGACGAGCGACAGCCAGTTGCGCTGGATCGGCCCGGACAAGGGCGCCATGCACCTCGCAACGGGTGCGGTGGTCAACGCGGTCTGGGACCTTCTGGCCAAGGAGGCGGGCAAGCCGGTCTGGCGCCTCGTCGCGGATATGAGCCCGGAGGAAATCCTGTCCATCATCGATTTCCGCTACCTGACGGATGCCCTGACGCCGGACGAGGCGCTTGCCATCCTAAGAAAAGCGGAGGTCGGCAAGGCGGAGCGCATCGCGAAGCTCGAGACGGAAGGTTATCCCTGCTACACGACCTCGGCCGGCTGGCTCGGTTACGGTGACGAGAAGCTGCGCCGGCTTTGCCAGGAAGCCGTCGACCAGGGCTTTACCCATATCAAGATGAAGGTCGGCCGCGATCTTGAAGATGACAAGCGGCGCCTGCGCATTGCCCGCGAAGTCATCGGCGATGATCGCTACATGATGATCGATGCCAACCAGGTCTGGGAAGTCGGGCAGGCGATCGATTGGGTGACGGAACTGAAGCCCTACAAGCCGTTCTTCATCGAGGAGCCGACGAGCCCGGACGACGTCGCCGGCCACAAGGCGATCCGCGAGGCGATCCATCCCGTCAAGGTCGCGACCGGCGAAATGTGCCAGAACCGCATTATGTTCAAGCAGTTCATCGCCGAAGGCGCGATCGACATCGTGCAGATCGATTCCTGCCGCATGGGTGGCCTCAACGAGGTGCTTGCCGTACTGTTGATGGCGGCGAAATTCGACCTGCCGGTCTGGCCGCATGCCGGCGGCGTCGGCCTGTGCGAATATGTACAGCACCTGTCGATGATCGACTACATCGCGGTGTCAGGCACCAAGGAGGGCCGGGTGATCGAGTTCGTCGACCATCTGCACGAACATTTCATCGACCCCTGCCGCATCGAGAATGCCGCCTACATGCCGCCCTCGCTGTCGGGTTTTTCCATCGAGATGAAGCCGGAATCGATCGCGGCCTACACGTTCGGCAAGTAGCGGTTTGCGCGTGGGCTTCTTATCCGCGGGCGCTGCGTTTCAGCTGCTGCTCGCGGAAGAAGATGAAGAGGCCGGAGGCGACGATGACGGCGGCGCCGATCAGCATGGCCGGGCGCGGCGTATCGCCGAAGAACATCCAGCCGAAGAGCACGGCCCAGATCAGCAGCGTGTATTGCAGCGGTACGACGGTCGAGGCGTCCGCCAGCTTCAGCGAGCGGTTGACCAGCATATGCGCGCCCATCGCCACGATGCCGAGCAGGCTCAACAGGCCGAAATCGACGCTGCTGACCGGCGCCCAGCCGGCGGGGTCGACAAGACACCAGACGCCCGCGAAGATCGCGGCACCCGCCACCTGCCAGAAGACCAGCGTCGTATCGGGTGCGGCCCGCAGCGATCGGCCAAGCACCATGGCAAGGCTGAAGGCGAGGCTGCCGGCGACCGCGATCAGGGCGGGTAGGGTGAAGCTGTCCTTGGAGGGTTCCAGCGCAATGACGACGCCGATGAAACCGACGATAATGGCCGTCCAGCGCCGCCAGCCGACGTTTTCGCCGAGCAGCAGCGGCGACATGGCAGCGACGTAGATGGGGGCTGCAAGCCAGTAGGTCATGGCGTCGGCAAGCGGCATATAGGCGACGGCGAAGTAGAAGCCGGAGGCCTCGAAGGCGAAGAGAGCGGAGCGCAGCAGGTGCAGTTTCGGCCGGTCGACATCGATGAGGCGGCGCCAGCCGACGCGCCAGAAGAACGGCGCGAGCACGACGATCGCGGCGATGCTGCGGATCAGCATGAGCTGGCCGACGGAGTAGGTCGCCACCAGCCATTTGCCGAGAACGTCGTTCAGCGAGAACATGACCATGCCGAGCAGCATCAGGATCACGCCGAGGCGGGCAGCGCTCGAAGCGGGCGAGGAGGCGGTGATATCGGTCATGGCGGAAACTCAGGTCTCGGGATGAGAGGGCTGTGACACATTCCCCACCGCCGATCCAGTCAGCAATTTTGATGGCTGCATAAAGCGGAACACTACATCGCTGGCCGGTTGATCGCGAAGGGAAGCGGTGGAACAGTGCAAACGGACATTTTCACAAGGCTGATTTCATGACGGACGAAACGACAGGCAAACGCCGGCTGCGCTCTGAGGACTGGTTCGATAACCGCGACCACATTGATATGGCCGCGATCTATCTCGAGCGCTTCATGAACTATGGCATCACGCCGGAGGAACTGCGTTCCGGCAAGCCGGTGATCGGCATTGCGCAAAGCGGCAGCGACCTGACACCCTGCAACCGCCACCATGTTGATCTGGCAAAACGTGTGCGCGACGGCATCCGCGATGCGGGCGGCATCCCGATCGAGTTCCCGACGCATCCGATCTTCGAAAATTGCAAGCGACCGACGGCAGCCCTCGACCGCAACCTCGCCTATCTCGGCCTTGTCGAAATCCTCTACGGCTATCCGCTTGACGGCGTCGTGCTAACGACGGGCTGCGACAAGACGACACCGTCTGCGCTGATGGCGGCCTCCACCGTCGATATCCCGGCGATCGTGCTGTCCGGCGGGCCCATGCTTGATGGCTGGAACGACGGTGATCTCGTCGGCTCCGGCACGGTCATCTGGCGTTCGCGCCGCAAGCTGGCGGCTGGCACCATCGATGACGAGCAGTTCCTGCAGGCGGCGATGGATTCGGCGCCTTCCATCGGCCATTGCAACACGATGGGCACAGCCTCGACGATGAACGCGCTCGCCGAAGCGCTCGGCATGTCCCTGACGGGGTGCGCGGCCATCCCAGCTGCCTATCGCGAACGCGGTCAGATGGCCTATCGCACCGGCCGCCGCGCCGTAGAACTGGTGCTGGAGGATATCCGCCCCTCGCACATTCTCACCCGCGAATCCTTCCTCAATGCCATCCGCGTGAATTCTGCGATCGGCGGCTCGACCAACGCCCAGCCGCACCTGATGGCCATGGCGAAACATGCCGGTGTGGACCTGAAGCCCGAGGACTGGCAGGTACATGGCTACGACATTCCGCTTCTTGCCGACGTGCAGCCGGCCGGTCGTTTCCTCGGCGAGCGTTTCCACCGCGCCGGTGGCGTGCCGGCGATCATGCGCGAACTGCTCGATGCTGGAAAACTACACGGAACCTGTCCGACCGTGACGGGGCGGACCATGTTGGAAAACCTGGAAGGCCGCGCGGCGACCGACCGCGAGGTCATCCGGCCCTATGGCGAACCGCTGAAAGAACGAGCGGGGTTCCTCGTGCTGAAAGGCAATCTGTTCGATTTCGCGATCATGAAAACCTCGGTGATTTCGCCGGAGTTTCGTGAGCGCTATCTGAGCGAGCCGGGCCGCGAAGGCATTTTCGAGGGTAAGGCGGTAGTCTTCGATGGCTCTGAGGATTATCACAAGCGCATCAACGATCCGGCACTCGGCATCGACGAGCGCACCATCCTCGTCATCCGGGGTGCTGGGCCGCTCGGCTGGCCGGGTTCGGCGGAGGTCGTCAACATGCAGCCGCCGGATCATCTGCTGAAGCGCGGCATTACCAGCCTGCCGACGATCGGCGACGGGCGCCAGTCCGGCACGGCGGACAGCCCGTCGATCCTCAATGCGTCGCCGGAAAGTGCCGCCGGCGGCGGGCTCGCCTGGCTGCGCACCGGCGACACGATCCGCATTGACCTCGAAAAAGGCCGCTGCGACATGCTGGTGGATACAGCCGAGATCGAGAGGCGCAAGGCCGACGGCATCCCGTCGGTGCCGGCTCATGCAACGCCCTGGCAGCGGCTCTACCGCCAGACCGTGACCCAGCTTGCGGATGGCGCGGTCATCGAAGGTGCCGCCGATTTCCGCAAGATCGCGGAGACGCCGCCGAGGCACAATCACTGAAGGCTGCGCGCGTGCGCTACGTCGATTTCCCCAATCCGGGCTGTCAGATGCAGAGCGGGCGCTGGCCGCAATTCCGGAACTGACGGACGTGGTTTTGAAGCGTGGCAGCGTGAGTGGCAGGAATTGATCGGCGACCTCGTCTCCGAGGTCGCCGAAGTTCGTGGGAAGAACGAAGGCTTCCGGAGAGAGCCAAAGAGTGATCACCAAAAAATGCCCCGAACGAAAAGCCGGGCCGATCTTTCTCGTCGGTTGGGGGCGCCGGGCCAAGCTGCCCGGCGTGCCACAAGCAGATCATGCAAGGTTCAGTGAACCGCGACCGCGGCAATGATCCCGAGTTTACCCAGCCCGGTTACGAACAATTGTACGGCGACTGCGGTGAGCAGAATCCCGAAGACGATTTCGGAGACGACCAGACTGGCAGGCTTCATGCGCTTGGCCAGTACATCGATATTGGTGAAGATGAGATAGTCGAACGCGGCGACCAGCAGGATCAAACCGATGACCATGGCGACGCCGGCAATCGATGAGACTTCCCCCGAGACGAGAATGATCACCGTGATGCCAACGGGGTTGAGCAGATAGGGCACAGCGAGCGGAAAGATGGCGATCTTTGCCGGATCGACCGGCAGTCCGATTTCGTCATGCGGCTTTTCGATCGGCCCGGCCGCCATCTTGATCGCGAGAAGTGCCAGGATGATGCCGCCGGCCACGGCGACGGCACCCCCCGAAATGTGGAGAAGCCGCATCAACAGAGCGCCGGTGGCGAAAAGCAGCAGAGCGGTAATCAGCGCCGCTATGACCATCTGGCGACCGATGCGCGCCTTGGTTTCGGCATCGAAGGCATGGGTCTTTTCCAGAAACGGCACGAGGGCAATTTTCGGCCCCATGCCGATGAGAAGGAGGAGGAGCAGGTTTCCGACGAGCGCGGCATTGATGACTGTGAAATCCATGGAGCGGTTCCTCTTGACGTTGTGACGCGTGGCAGCTCTCTAGCGAGGCGGTGCGTGATGATGGGCGCGCGGACCCGTGAGGCGAACAAGGGTGATGCGCTTTCCGGGGTCTTCCTTTCCTCCAACGTTCTCGTCTGTATGGTTCTTCCACAAGGGGTGGCGCTCTCACGCCGGGTTCGGCTCGAGCGCTGCTTTCTGCACGGCGAGCGCCTTCTGCGCGGCGGCGGCACCGTCGTCGTCCTTGCCCCCGGAAACCTGCACCGTCGGCACGGCGATCTTGATGCCGTTCTTGTTGAATGCCTCGCGAAGCATGGCATAGGCCCTGCGGCGGATGGCCGACTGCAAAGACGTGGGTTTCATGGTCATCCCGAAGCTGAGCTTGATGCCGTAGTCATTGATCTCCTCGACACCCTTCATCTTCAGGTTATCGATGATGAGCGGATTGAATTCGGGATCCTCACGCAAGGCCTTGCCAACGGCTTTCGTGATGCTCTTGACTTGCGGCACGTCGCAATCGTGGGAGACGGACAGGAAGAACTTAACGACCGACCAGTCACGGCTCATGTTCTGGACCGCGCCCAGTTCGCTGAACGGGACGATGTATATCGGGCCTCGATGATGCCTGAGCTTCACGGAGCGCAGGCTGAAAGCCTCGACGGTGCCCTTGTAGCTGCCGCTCTGGATGTACTCGCCGACCCGGAAGGCATCGTCGAGCAGGTAGAACATGCCGCTGATAATGTCCTTGACCACTGTCTGCGCGCCAAAGCCGATGGCAACGCCGACCACGCCGGCCCCGGCGATCAGCGGGCCGATCTCGATGCCGAGCGAGGACAAGGCCATCATGACGGCGACCGCTGCAAACAGGATCATCACGAGATTGCGCAATATGGGCAACAGCGTTCGCATGCGGGAACGCCGTCGCTCCTGCTCGCTGCCGATCTCGAACGCCTCCTGGTTGTCGCCGATCTTGTGGTCGATGAGCACCTTGACGATATTCCAGGCGAGATCGACGACCAGGAGAATGATACCTGCGCTCAACAGGCCCCTTCCGAGGCGCAGGGCGGGCGAATCCTGCATCGTCATTTCGGTGAGGCGGACGCCGAGCACATGGGCGAGAAAAACGATCGCTCCCACGATCAGCGCCGCCCTTATGCCGCGCTCGATGATCACCGATACGACGGTGCCCTTTTCCTGACCATCCTCCACTCCCGGCGAACGCAGGATGTTGCTGACGGACGCCCTGGTGAGCGCGATGGCGGCCGGCAGCGCCGCGCAGACGACGGCGATCCAGAACAGCTTTACCGCGCCGATGACCCAAAGCAGCCAGACAGCAACCAGATAGGCTGTCCAAAGGACCTTTCGGATCCGCAGGCCGGCCCGGCCGACGGGCATTGCGCGCGGGGCGCGCCAGACAGCTTCGATGCCGATTGCGAAGAGCACGAGGCCGAGGGAATAGGCGACGAGTTGACGGGTGGCTTCGGAAAAGCCGAGCGTGCCAAGCAGTCGGATGGTTACCGAGCCGAATGCGAACCAACCGATGGCATAACCCAGGCGCTTTGCCCAGAACCGCGCCATCTCGTTGGAAACCGGCACGAGGCGGAACTGGTTCTCGTTTTCCTGGACGGGTGCCAGAAATACGTCCAGGAGTGCCGTTGCGAGACGGAAGACGACGATCGCGAACAGGTACGCCACAACCACTTCGCGGATGAGCGTCGGCCACTCGAACAAAAGAAAGAACCCGATGCTGCCGAGCCCGAACGAGAGCACATAGCAGGCTGCCCATAGCAAGCGCGCTGCGACGGCGATCAACTTCTCCCGCACCGTCGCAAAGGATGCGCTCGCCATGCGGGCTCGCCAACCGGCGCTGATCCAACGGAACAGCCACTGCGCGCCGAGCCCGGCTGCGACGAACGCCGCGACCAGGAAAACCGGGCGCGTTCCGCCATTCGTCCGGATGTCGCGCTCGAGTAGCGCACCCGCGCGCAAAGTCTCCGAAGGGAGGGATTGCGCCGCGGCGAGAAGGGCCGCGATATGGTCGCGAAATTTCGTCGTAACGTCGGCAAAGGAAACCGTGTCGACCGATGCCGGCTGTGCCGGCTCAGCTTCCACCTTGGCTGGCGTGGCGCTTTTCTGTTGCTGCAAAAGCCACGCCTGTACGTCAGGATCCGCCAGCAGGCCAATGAAGTGCTGAACGTTCTCAGGCTGTGCCTTCGCTTCCGTGTTCTCCTGCGCTGCGGTCAAGGAAGCGCCCAGAAGAATGACGACCGCCAGCGCAGCCGCAGCGAGCATCGTGCCGACGGAGGCCATTTTCGGAATTGCTGCCATTACCTGCCCTTACCTGCCCTTAACTTGAATGACGTCGATCGGAGCCCCGCTACTTCCGGTTGCCGGTTTCACATGCCCTCTGCCCGCTCTCGCCGGCCATGCATTTCGATGGCCTTCCTTTCGTGCCGGCAGAGCCGGTAAGGCCGCTGACCTGCCCCGCGTAGTTGTCTCTCGTATCCGCATCGATGACGGCGACCGGCGCGGCAAGGATCAGGCCTGCCACACTGCCGACCGCCGCCGCCGTGCCCGTCGTTGCGGCAAGCAGCTTGTCGCCCAGCCCCTCCTTGCTGTCGGTCAATGTCTGCCCGTCGGAGATTCGCGCGCCGATGAGGCGCACGACGTCCGGGGATTCCGCGAACTTGCCGTGGTTGAGCTTGTCGCCCGCCTTGATCTTCGTAAGGTCGATCACCGTGATCTGGCTGTCCGCCAGTTCCTGTTTGAAGGGCTCTTGTTCGGGATCGATGGCGCCGAGCCTTGCAACGTCGCCCCACACCCTGCGCGATACCGCGAGCGCACGGTCGTCCTGCGAGACGAACAATGTGAAATTGGGATGCTGGTCGCCCATGTCGGCGATCTGCTGACGGAAGATGTCGACATCGACGTCCGGCGAGGCCAGCATCACGTTCTGGAACTTCGCCGGCAGCCGGCCATTGCGGATGGCCATCTGGCGTAGCGCTTCCAGCGCAAGCCAATTTCCCATGGAATGCGCGAGGATGGAGACTTCTTTCACATTCTGTTCCTTGGCGAGATGCTGGAAAAGCATCTCCAATGCGTTGCGCGTGTAGTTCGTGCTCTCCCTGTCGTATCCGTATGCAAGCAGGCTTCCGCGCGACGGCCACGTCACCAGCACCGGAGCGCTGTGGATGCCTGAATCCTGGACGATCTGCGCGAAGCGATAAACGGAATCTTCAAAGCGGTTGTTGAAGCCATGGATGAAGACCAGCACGCTGCCGTCGCCGCTTTTGAGGAGCGACGCATTCAGCCATTTCTGAGCATCTTCACGGGTGATCTCCTCGGCCTTCAATGTTGCGAAATCGGTTGCCGGATTGGCGGGAAGCTTCTTGGGCCAGGCAACTTCCCCCACTTTCCGGGCGTCACTGGGCGGGATGGAGACGGTGATATCCGCAAAGGCGGCGTTGCGGGCGCGTTCGCCCGTGAACATTTCGCCCTGAACCGCCGAGCGGCTGCGCGTTGTGGTCACGAGCATGTTCACCTTGGTGGATTTTTGTTCGCTGTCCGCAACAGGAACGAGCACGTTCCGGGCATGGCCGCCGCAGCCGCTGAGTATGATCAGCATGGCGCAGACAAGGATCGATTTCAGGCGGTGGGGAAGAACCCCGGGCTTCTGGTAGGCGACGCAACCCGCTCTGATCACCGATTGTTCCCCACGGCCGTCCTGCCATCGATCACTGTCGCCCCCCGGCGGTTGCAGTGATCGATAGACGCCAAGGTAAGCCTACGCGAAGGCGCGCGCGCTAGCCCGTAACATCGGGTAAGTTACATCCATTTCAGGGTGAATTGTGCGCCGTGCTGCGGATGAGGATTTGCGGAAATCGGGTTGGACGCTATCATGGTGTTTGCCCAAGATAGGCGTCGTTGGTGGGCGGTCGCCTCCGGACACACAATTGCGGAAAACCGCATAGACGTGAGCGTTCAACGTCAAAGCCTGACCAGCCGTTGAAAGTGACACGCCGCCAGCAAACGCCCTGTTGAGGCTGCGGTAGCAGGCGGTCATGCGGCTGTAGGCTACGGTAACTTACTCCACGACGCTGGCGTTCTTTAGCAAACATCGCAGCATCCCCGTCTGCTGTGCATGCGTGGCATGGCCTTGCTGATGAAAGCGCGACCGGAAATCGCCGTTGGACCACCGCCCATCGACCCCGTGCATTTGAAGGATGACAAAGTGGTTTCCGAGATTTCTGACGAGCCCGTCCCGTCACCGCCGCCCCGCAATCCGTTGCGCAGGATCGCCCTGGTCGTCGTGGCATTGGCGCTGGCCTTTTTCGTGTTGTCGATATTCATGGAACGACGCACACCGTCGACGTCGCAAGCCCAGGTCCAGGCCTATATCGTCGGGATCGCGTCCGAAGTCGCCGGCCGGGTGGTGGAGGTCGGCGTCGCCGACAATGCCCGGGTCGAGGCCGATCAGGTTCTTTTCCGCATCGATCCCACCCGCTACGAGCTTGCCGTCAGCGAGGCCGAGGCAGCGCTTGCCAGTGCCGGCCAGTCGATCGGCGCATCGACGGCGACCGTAGACGCTGCCCAGGCCAAGCTCGTGCAGATCCAGGTGGATCGGGACAATCTGCGCGACCAGTATGCCCGCGCCTCCGAACTGGTGCAGCGCGGCGTCTATTCCAAGGCACGGTTCGATGCGGCCAAGTCCGCCTACGACCAGGCGGAGGCGGCAGTTACGGGGGCACAGGCCGACCTCGCCAAGGCGAGAGAGCAGCTCGGTCCGACAGGCAAGGACAACCCGCAGCTCAGGGCAGCGCTTGCCGCGCTTGAAAAGGCCCGGCTCGATTTGCTCCATACGGTCGTAAAGGCGCCGTCGGCGGGGGTCGTCACCAATCTCCAGCTCACCATCGGTAAGGTCGTCTCGGCCGGCCAGCCCGCCATGACCTTCATCGATGCCGGCACGATCTGGATCAACGCGGCCTTCAAGGAAAACAGCCTCGAGAAGGTTGCGGTCGGCAACCGGGCGGAGGTGCTGTTCGATGCCCTGCCGGGACGGCTTTTCCCGGCGACGGTGGAAAGCGTCGGGTTTGGCGTGTCGCAGGGCGGAACGGACCCGAGCACCGGGCTGCCGACGATCAAGAACGACAGCGGCTGGGTCCGTGAGGCGCAACGCTTCCCCGTTCGCTTGACCATCGACGAGGCGGACAGGCCAAAGGGCGGCGTGCGCTACGGCTCGCAGGCAAATGTCGTCATCTATACCGGAGACAACCCGATCACCAATGCATGGGGATCGTTGCGGATGCGCATCATTTCGGTGCTGACCTATGTCAACTGACAGCGCCGCCGTCGCCGAGCAGAAGCGCAAGGGGCTGCGGGTCGCTTTCGCGGTCTCTGTCGGTTTCACGTTCGCGGTGTTTTCGGGCGCCATCGTTCCGTTTCTCGGGCCGCTGTTTGCTACGCAGTTCCTGTTGGGAAGCGCGCAGCCCATGCCGCTGCGAAAGACCATCGGAGCAGCGCTGGTGATCCTGCTCACGGGGATCGCGATGATGGCGTTGACGATCCTGACAGCCGAGCATCCCCTGGTACTCCTCCCGCTGTTGGGACTGGTCTATTTTTCGTGCTTCGTCGCGCAATCGACGGGGAAGGGTGGTTCGGCGGTCTTTCTCGCCCTCGTCGTCGCAATCATCGTGCCGCTGCTCGGAATCCTGAACAAGGAGCTTGCCAGCTCGATCCTCTTCATCCTCGTCAGCGGCGTGTTGTCCGCAACGGTCCTGGCGTGGATCGCCCATGTGATCTTTCCCGAGCCGCTAGCGCAGAGCGCCGATGTTCCGCCACCTGAGGAGCGGCCACCGGCCCTGGGGCGCGCGCTGGCCAATACCGCAATCCTCCTCGCATCGGTCGTGATCTGCCTGACGAACGACAATCTGAATGCCGCTGCGGTCATTCCCATAACCGTGGCATCGCTGCTCGGGCAACTCGACCTCGCGGCAAGTGGCCGGGCGGCGGTCGGGCTCGTGCTTGTCAATCTCTTCGGCGGCGTGCTCGCCTCCATTGCCTATGCGATCCTGGACCTGCGGCCCAGTCTTTTTACGATCTTCATCATCGTCCTGGTGGTCGCCCTTCTGCTTGGCGGGCGCGCTGCCGCGCCGTCGAAGGACGCACCGGTTTTCGCGGGCGCCTTGACGATCTTCCTGATCCTGTTCGGGCTGGGGGTGTCGCCGCTGCCGGGAAGCGCCGCTGAATCCTTCGCCACCCGCATCCTCTATGTCGGGATGGCCTTGATCTTCACACTGCTGTTTGCCGTGCTCCTAGCGCCGCGAAAATCGGGCATGAAGCAGATATCGGCATGACGATTTGCCAGCAGCTTGACGCGGCGCTTCAAAGCAAATTTGCCTTCTGGCCAAGCGGGTTTCCCATGCCTGCGGCTCGCCAAATGACGAAGGGCGCTCGACCCTTTCGGGGAGCGCCCTTCGGACCCGGACAGCTGCGAACGCGCGACAAATCTGTCGCTGCAGGCAATCATCATAACGGGCAGTGATCGGTAGATGGGGGCGCGCCGCCGCGAAATCAAGAGCGCCATCCTCCGTCTCGGATATCATGAGGAAGCCGGTTGATTGGTTGCCGAACCACGTCGCCTGTCCAGTGCGGATATGGTAGCCTCGCGGCATGAGCGAGCCTTCCAGCGAAACATTTTTCAGCACGCTTCCCGCCTTCGTCGATTTCGCCGGCGTTGCCGACAGCCGGAATTACCGGACGCTGCCAGCCGACTGGGCTTTGGCGACGGCCGACATCGTCGATTCCACCGGGGCGATTGAGGCCGGCCGCTACAAGTCGGTCAACATGGCCGGCGCCAGCGTCATCTCCGCCATCCTGAACGCGCTCGGCAACAACGACCTCCCCTTTGTGTTCGGCGGCGATGGCGCCCTGGTTGCCGTGCCGCCATCGGGGGTGGAAAAGGCATTGGCTGCACTTTCGGCGGTTCAAAGCTGGGTGGGCGAGGAGTTGCAACTGACGCTGCGTGCCGCTCTCGTGCCCGTTGCCGATGTCATTGCGGCCGGCCTGGAAGTCCGTGTCGCGCGCTTCCAGGTCACGCCGGATCTTTCCTACGCGATGTTTGCCGGCGGCGGATCGAGCTGGGCCGAAGCCCGCATGAAGGAGGGCCTTTTCACCGTTCCGCCGGCGCCGCCAGGCGCGCGCCCGGATCTTGCCGGCCTGTCCTGCCGATGGAACCCGATCAAATCCAGGCACGGCGACATTGTCTCGATCTTCGCGGTTCCTGCCGGTTCAGGCGCCGTGGAGGCCTTTCAGACGCTGGTCCTCGATATCGTCGCGCTGGCTGCCGGAGAAGAGCGGGAGGGGCATCCGATCGCGCCGGAGGGGCCGCAGTTGGGGTTGTCGGTTGCGGGTTTGTCGGCGGAAACGAGAACTGTCCCGAAGGGAAGACGCTTCCGGCATCGGCTGTTCATTCTGGGGCAATATCTGCTGACTGTCGGCCTCTATCGTTTCGGCCTGACGCTCGGTCGTTTCGACCCGAAGGTGTATCGGCAGGATGTTGGCCGCAACACCGATTTCCGCAAGTTCGACGATGGCCTGAAAATGACCATCGACATCGATCCGGAAAGGCTTCGCCAGATCGAAACCCGGCTTGAGGACGCCACGCGCGCCGGCATTTGCCGCTTCGGCCTGCACCGGCAGGATTCAGCGCTGATGACCTGCATCGTGCCGACAGCGCTCAGCCGCGATCACATGCACTTCATCGACGGCGCCGCCGGCGGCTACGCGATGGCCGCCAGCCGCCTGAAGAAGCAGATGTCTTCCATTCCGTCGGACACAGCCTTGCCTTTTCGCGCGACCTAAGCGCCTGATTTCTTCAGCTTCGCAAGTCGCGGCGCTCACCCCTCCACCACAACGCCAAGGCCCACCTTCACACGGTCCATCGCGACGAAGGTGCGGAACCGCTTGACGTTGTTGTTGCCGAAGAAGAGGCGCCGCGTCAGGGCCTCGTAGTCGGCCATGACCGGCACGGTGATGACGAGGATGAAGTCCGCCTCGCCGGTGACGTAGTAGCATTGCTGGATTTCCGGCGTGGCGGCGAAGGCGCGCTTGGCGGCCTCGATGTGCTCGGCCGTCTCGCTGATTACCTCCACCTCGACGAAGAGCGTGATGGACTGGCCAACCGCGGCGGGATCGACAATGGCGACATTCGCCCGGATGACGCCGTCTTCCGTCATGCGCTTGATCCGCCGCTGGACCGCGGGTGCCGAGAGATTGACCGCCTCGCCGATCGTGCGTTGCGGCGTGGTGTTGTCCTGCTGCAGGATGGCGAGGATTTTCCGGTCGAAGGCATCGAGGCGCGGCGGGGGTTGCATTGGGTGGCTCCAGACGAAACAAATTTGCAAACGACACGGCAAATATCAGCGCTTATTTCAGTCATGATGCAATATCGTTCAGCTTCAAACCGAGGAGGCCGCCATGTTCCTGAAGAATACCCATGCCGATTATCGCACGGCGCTCGACCCGCGCGATGCCGAAACGCTCGGCCTTGAAGCCGCCACCGAAGTGGAGCGCCATCTTTCCTTCCGGGACAATCACGCGGAAACGCCGCTCGTCGCGCTGCCGGGCCTGGCGCAACGACACGGGGTCGCGGCGATCCACGTCAAGGACGAGGGCCATCGTCTCGGTCTCGGCAGTTTCAAGGCGCTGGGCGGGGCCTATGCGGTGATCCGTCTCGTGTTGGAGAAGGCCGGCGAGAGGCTCGGCCGGACGGTGGACATCGCCGCGTTGCGCGCCCCGGAGGTGGCAGCCGTCGCGCGGACCATGACGTTTGCCTGCGCCACGGACGGCAATCATGGCCGGTCCGTAGCGCAGGGCGCCGAGCTTGTGGGCGCACGGGCGGCTATCTTCGTGCATGCCGGTGTCTCGGCCGAGCGCGTCGCAGCCATCGCCCGGTTCGGCGCGGAGATGATCCGTGTCGACGGCACCTATGACGATTCCGTGCGGGAGGCTGCGCGGGTGGCGGAGGAGAAGGGCTGGACGATCGTTTCCGATACCTCCTGGCCCGGCTACGAGCGTATTCCGGGGCTGGTGATGCAAGGCTACACCGCGCTGGTGCGCGAGGCGCTGCGAGCATTGCCGGCGCCGCCGACCCATGTCTTCGTGCAGTCCGGCGTCGGCGGCATCGCTGCGGCGGTGGCCGGCCATCTGGCGCTGGAATCCGGCGCGGCGCGGCCGGTCTTCACGGTCGTTGATCCAGCGCGGGCGGCCTGCCTGTTCGAAACGGCGCGCGCTGGCCATCCGGTGACGATCGCCCATGGTGAGCCGACCGTCATGGCCATGCTTGAATGTTATACGCCGTCGCTTGTCGCCTGGCGCATCCTGTCGCGTGCCGCTGATGCCTTCATGACCGTCGACGAGGAGGATGCCATCGCGGCGATGAAACAGCTCGCCAATCCTATCGCCGGTGACCCGGCCGTGGTTGCCGGGGAAAGCGGTGGTGTCGGCCTTGCCGGCCTGATGCGTGCCATCGCCGATCCAGCGGTGAAGGCCGATCTCGGCATCGATGGCCACTCGCGGATCCTTCTCATCAACACGGAAGGGGCGACGGATCCAGGAAAATACGAGGAAATCGTCGGGCTTTCGCCTGCTCTCGTTGCTGCGCGGAACGGGAAGGGAGAACCGGCATGACAATCGACAGAAACGCCCTTCAAGCCGAAATGACAGCCTGGCGGCGTGACCTGCACGCCCATCCCGAATTCGGCTTCGAGGAGACACGGACTGCGGCCTTCGTCGCGCAAAAGCTGCGCGAGTTCGGCCTCGATGAGGTCGCGGAAGGTGTTGGCGGAACGGGTGTCGTCGGAACGTTGCGGCGGGGGCAGGGCAACCGCTCCATTGCGCTTCGGGCGGATATGGATGCGTTGCGGATCACCGAGCAGGGGGAGAGGACCTATCGCTCCCGCAATCCGGGCGTCATGCACGCCTGCGGCCATGATGGGCACACGGCAATGCTGCTCGGCGCCGCAAAGATGCTGGCGCAGGAGGGCGGTTTCGACGGCACGGTGCGCTTCGTCTTTCAGCCGGCGGAGGAATGGGGCAAGGGTGCACTGGCCATGCTCGACGACGGGCTGATGCAGCATTTCGCCTTCGAGGAGATCTACGGCATCCACAACATGCCGGGCCTGCCCGTCGGGCATTTCGAGACACGCCCCGGCGCCATCATGTCTGCAGAAGACAATTTCGAGATTGTGCTCCAGGGTGTCGGCGGCCATGCGGCGCGGCCGCATTGGGGCAACGAGGTGCTGGTCGCCGCCTGTGCGCTTGTGACCAGCCTCCAGACCATCGTGGCACGACGGCTAAGCCCGACGGATGTGGGCGTGGTCTCGGTGACGGAGCTCATCACCGACGGCACGCGCAATGCGCTTCCCGGGCTGGCGCGGATCTTGGGCGATGCCCGTAGCTTCCGTCCGGAGGTGAGTGCGGCGATCGAAAGGCAGATGCGCATCATCGCGGAAGGCACCGCGCTGGCGCATAATGTAACCGCGAGCGTCAGCTATACGCGGGAATTCGTGCCGCTGCTGAACGACCCGGCCCTTGTCGACGAGGCCTTTGCCGTTGCACGCGCCATCCTACCGCCAGAGAATGCGAGGCTCGCCGCCGAGCCGATGACCGGTTCGGAGGATTTTGCTCATTTCCTCGCCCATGTGCCGGGCTGCTTCGTCTTCCTTGGCAACGGCATGGAGTCTGCGCCGCTGCACAACCCCGGCTACGACTTCAACGATGAGGGGCTTCTCCACGGCGTGGATTTTCATGCCGGTATCGTGAGGCGACGACTTTCCGGCGCGCTCGGCCAATAGCCGGGATCAAACATCAAGGACGAGCGCGCGGATGAACCGCCGGGCACCATTGCCGGCGATCGGGTTTCTGTGCGGCATTCTCCGTTCAGTGCAGGCCGAGATAGGCCTTGCGGACGTCTTCGTTGTCGAGCAGGGCTGCGCTTTCGCCGGAGAGGTGGATGCGGCCGTTGACCATGACGTAGGCGCGCTGCGAGAGTTTCAGCGCGTGGTTGGCGTTCTGCTCGACGAGGAAGATGGTCTTGCCCATCTGGGCGATCTCCTTCAGCACCTCGAAGACGCGCTTGACGACGAGGGGGGCGAGGCCGAGCGACGGTTCGTCGAACAGGATGAGTTCCGGGCGCGCCATCATGGCGCGGGCGATCGCCAGCATCTGCTGCTCGCCGCCGGACATGGTGCCGGCGGTCTGGCTGCGGCGTTCCTTGAGGCGCGGGAAGAGATCGAACATGGTCGCACGATCCTCGTCGAAGTGATCCATGCCGATCGGCGTCGTGCCCATCATCATGTTCTCTTCCACCGTCATGTCCTGGTATATCTGCCGGCCTTCCGGGACGAGCGCGATGCCGCGGCGGGAAATCCGGTTGGTCGCAAGGCGGGAAATGTCCTCGCCCTTGTGCAGGATCTTTCCCGCTGACGCACGCGGCGCGCCAAAAATCGAGGAGAGCAGCGTCGTCTTGCCGGCGCCGTTCGCGCCGATCAGGCTGACGATCTCGCCCTTGGAAACATGGACGTTGACATCCTTCAGCGCCTCGACGGGGCCGTAATGGGCATGAACGCCGGTAAATTCGAGCAGCCGAACGCTCATGCCTCAACCTCTTCTTCACTGACGCCGAGATAGGCGGCGACCACGGCAGGATCGTTCGCCACATGCTCGGGCGTTCCGTCGGAAATCACCTCGCCGTGGTCGAGCACGACGATATGCTGGGAAATGCGCATGACGAGCGCCATGTCGTGTTCGATGACGAGGACGGACTGGCCGTGCTCGGTACAGAGCCGCTGGATGACCTCGGAGAGTTCGCGGGTTTCCGACGGGTTGAGGCCGGCGGCCGGTTCGTCGAGGCAGATGAGCGTTGGCCCGGTGCACATGGCGCGCGCGATTTCGAGACGTCGTTGCCGCCCATAGGGCAACTCGCCGGCGAGGCGATTGGCGTCGTCGGCAAGGTTCATCTCGCGCAGCCAGTGATAGGCGCGATCGACGGCATCACGCTCGGCGCGGCGGAAGCCTGGCGTGCGGAATATGCCGCTCAGTAGATTGTTGGCGGTCACCAGATGCTGGGCGACCAGCAGGTTTTCAATGACCGACATTTCCTTGAACAGGCGGATGTTCTGGAAGGTGCGGGCGATGCCGGCGCGCGTCACGAGATGCGAACCGCCGGTGATGGGTTTTGTGATCAGCGTACCGATGTCGAGCGGGCCGTCGCGGCCGTTCAGCACGATTTCGCCTTCGCTTGCCCGATAGAAGCCGGTAATGCAGTTGAACATGGTCGTCTTGCCGGCGCCGTTCGGGCCGATCAGCGCCGTCACCGCGCCACGCTCCACCGAGAAGCTGACATTGCGGTTCGCGACGATGCCGCCGAAGCGCATGGTGACGTTGCGGATGTCGAGGAGGGGCGTGGTCATCGGGCTGCCTCCACCTTGGCGGCGAGCGGGAGTGTTCCGGCGTTCGTCGTGGTGCTCGGAAAGAAGGCCGGGCGTTTGATCCGCACGAGGCCGCGGGGTTTCCAGATCATCATGATGACCATGAGCACGCCGAAGATCAGTACGCGGTATTCGGCAAAGTCACGCAAGAGTTCCGGCAGGATGGTGAGGACGAGGGCGGCGGCGATCACGCCGACCGTCGAGCCGAGACCGCCGAGAACCACGATGGCGAGGATGAGGGCGGATTCGAAGAAGGTGAAGGATGTCGGGTTCACGAAGCCCTGGTGCACGGCAAAGAACACGCCGGCAAGCCCGCCCGTCGAGGCGCCGAGCATGAAGGCGGTGAGTTTCGTGAAGACGTGATTCACGCCGAGCGAGCGGCAGGCGATCTCGTCCTCGCGCAGCGCCTCCCACATGCGGCCGAGCGGCATGACGCGCAGGCGCTCCACGGCATAGATGACGAGGCAGACGACGAGGAACAGCACGAGGTAGATGAACCAGAATTTGTAGTCGGCGCTGTAGGGGATGCCGAGATAGTCGTGGATCGGCACGCCGCCCTGCTTGGCCGAGCGAGTGAATTCCAGGCCGAAAAGCGTCGGCGCGGGCACGGGCGCGCCATTCGGGCCGCCGGTGAATTCCAGCCAGTTGTTGAGCACGAGACGGATGATCTCGCCGAAGCCGAGCGTGACGATCGCGAGATAGTCGCCGTGCATCTTGAGGACCGGGAAGGCGAGGACCATGCCGAAGAGGCCGGCGAGGAAGGGGGCGATGACCAGCGCGCTCCAGAAGCCAAGCCCGAGATACTGATAGCCGAGCGCCAAAAGATAGGCGCCGACGGCGTAGAAGGCGACGAAGCCAAGATCGAGCAGGCCGGCAAGGCCGACGACGATGTTCAGCCCCAGGCCGAGCAGGCAGTAGATCAGCGCGAGGATCGCGATACCGAGAAAATACTTGTCCGCGAAGAAGGGCAGGCTGAGCCCGGCGAGGAACAGCAAGGCGAGGATCAGCAAGGGCGACTTTTCCGTGCCGGTCATCACGGTAACGCCGACACCGCTGTCGGCCAGCTTGCGGGTCAGCGCCTGGCCAGGGCTAGTCATCTGGACGAGTGAGATCGCGATACGCCCTGCGGTGACGATGGCGGCGAGCAGGACGGCGCGTGTCAGCTCATTGCGGAACGAGAACCCCTCGAGCACGAGGCCGGAGATCGGGCCGAACAGGATCAGCGAGACGGTGAAGGTGAGGAGCGCCTGCTTGAAGAGCGTGAGAAGACGGTTGGTTTGCATGGTCGTTCTCCTCACACTTTCTGGATTTCCGGCCGGCCGAGCAGGCCGTAGGGGCGGAAGAACAGCAGGGTGATGAGCAGCGCGAAGGCGAAGACGTCCTTGTAGTCGGTGCTGACATAGCCGGCGAACAGCGCTTCCGTCAGGCCAAGCAGGATGCCGCCGAGCACGGCACCGGGCAGTGAGCCGATGCCGCCGAGCACGGCCGCGGTAAAGGCCTTGATGCCCATGACGAAGCCGATGAAGAAGTTGAACGAGCCGTAGTTGAAGGTGACGAGCACGCCGCCGACGGCAGCCGTCGCGGCGCCGATGACGAAGACGGTCGAGATGATGCGGTCGGTGTTGACGCCGAGCACCGCGGACATACGGATGTTCTGCTGCGTCGCCCGGCATTCCCGGCCGATGCGGGTGTAGTTGATCACATAGGTGAGGATGCCCATGGCGATCAGCGAGGCGAAGAGGATGACCGTCTGCATGTAGGTGATCTGCGCGAAATGCACGCCGTCGCCGAAGCGGAAGGCGCCGCTGATCAGGGTCGGAACGCCCTGGTCGCGTGCGCCCTGCGAGATCTGCACGTAGCTTTGCAGCATCAGCGAAATGCCGATGGCGGAAATCAGCGGGGCAAGCTTGGTGGATCCTCGCAAAGGACGGTAGGCGACGCGCTCGATCGCCCAGCCGTAGACGGCCGTGACGGCGCAGGTGATCACCAGCACGGAAATCAGCGCGAAGGGCACGGACTGGATGCCGAAGAAGGTGAGTACGGCAAGGGTGATCGCGGCGATATAGGCCGAGACCATGTAGACGTCGCCATGGGCGAAGTTGATCATGCGGATGACACCGTAGACCATGGTGTATCCAACGGCGATCAGCCCGTAGATCGTGCCGAGCGTGATGCCGTTGAACAATTGCTGGACCAGGATGTAGACGTCCATGGCGAACCCTTCTCTTCAAATCTTGCGGGCATGGCGAAACCAGCCGGACGCCCATGTCCGGCTGGTCCGGGCAGGCCTGCCTTAGTTCACGAGAGCCGGGGTTCCCTTGTCGTCGAAGGTGTAGAAGACGAACTTGAAGTCCTTGATGTCGCCCTTTTCATCCCAGGTGATCTTGCCGATGGCGGAATCGACCGTGTTGGCACGCAGCCAGTCGGCCTGCGCCTTCAGGTCTTCGCCTGCCTTCAGCGCCGCCACGACCGCCTGTGCATTGGCGTAGCCGTAGAGCACGTAGTTTGCCGGCGTGACGTTGGCCTTGGTCAGGGCGTCCTGCACGTCCTTGGTCGACGGATCGGCCAGCGGATCGGGCGTTGCCGAATAATAGACGTCCTTGAGGTTGGCCCCGCCGCCGGCCGCAGCCACGAGTTCTGCCTGCGCGAAGGAATCACCGCTGACGAAGACGACATCGACGCCCTGTTCCTTGAGCTGGCGGATAAGCGGGCCGCCTTCCGGAATGAGGCCGCCGAAGTAGACGGCGTTCGCGCCCGTGCTCTTGATCTTGGTGACGAGCGCGTTGAAGTCGCGTTCGCCGCGCGTCAGGCCTTCATAGAGCACCGGCGTGATGCCGCGCGCTTCGATTGTCTTCTTCACGGCGTCGACCAGGCCCTGGCCGTAGGTGTCCTTGTCGTGGATCAGCGCGATCTTGTCCCGCTTCAGCGTGTCGAGGATGAAACCGCCGGTAACGACGGCCTGCTGGTCGTCACGGCCGCAGCCGCGGAACAGGTTGTCGAAGCCACGGTCGGTCACGGCCGGGTTGGTGGAGGACGGCGTCATTTCGAGGATGCCGGCGTCGTTGTAGATTTCGGAAGCCGGGATCGTGCTCGACGAGCAGAAGTGGCCGATCACGGCCTGGACCTTGTCCTGGTCGACGAAGCGGTTGGCGACGGCGACGGCCTGCTTCGGCTCGCAGGCGTCGTCGCCCTTCACCAGCTCGATCTGCTTGCCGTTGATGCCGCCGCTCGCGTTCACGCCGTTCACATAGGCCGAGACGCCATCGAAGACCTGCTCGCCAAATGTGGCGTTGGCGCCGGTATAGGGGCCGGCAACGCCGATCTTGATGGTATCGGCGGCAAAGGCCGGCGCAAGCAGGAGCGCGGATGCGATGGCGGTGGCAGCGAAGAGTTTCGAAATGGATGTCATGAAAGGCTTCCCTCTGGTTAAGCCGTTGATGTTCTTCGTTTCGACGCGTGTTTTTCCGCGTTCGGTCTTCTTATTGCGGCCGAGCCATTCGCCTTTTCTGGGCGTGCGGCGGCCGGCATCATGTCTTGATTGCGACGGTTTCTGTGTCGCGATCCGACTTCAATTTCAGTTGACACATGTATGATAAGTGATATATCCAAAATCCGTCAAGCGGAAATCTTGCATCGGCGCGCCGGGCATGAAAACCTGATGTGCCAGAGGTTCGACCGGCGGTCGCGCCGGATGGGATTCGATGCCGAAAGGTGCCTGAATGTGGGGAATGACATGGTGAGCAATGCGCCGCGGAACTGCCGGGTGGGTGTCGATATCGGGGGCACGTTTACGGACATCGCCCTCGATCTGGATGGCGTGCTGCATTCGACAAAGGTGCTGACCGATTATACCGGCCCCGAGCGGGCCATCCTGAAGGGGGTCGTCGCCGTCGCCGAATTGGCGGGCATCGCGCTCTCCGAGATCAATCTTCTGATTCATGGCACGACGCTCGCCACCAATGCGCTGATCGAGCGACGCGGCGCCAGGACCGCCTTCGTCACCACCGAGGGTTTTCGCGATACGCTGGAAATGCGAACGGAAAACCGCTTTGAGCAGTATGATCTCAACATCGTCCTGCCGCCGGCGCTCATCGCTCGCGCTGATCGTTTCGTGGTGCGCGAGCGCATGAACGCGGCTGGCAAGGTGCTGCTGGCGATCGATGACGCCTCCGTAGAGGCCGTCGTTTCGGCGATTGCGGCGGGCGGTTATGAGAGCGTCGCCATCGGCTTCATCCACGCCTATGCCAACGGCGCCCACGAGGCTGCCGTGCGCGACGCGATCCTCAAGCGCCTGCCGCATGTCTCCGTGTCGATCTCGTCTGAAGTCTCGCCGCAGATGCGCGAATTCGAGCGTTTCAACACGGTCTGCGCCAATGCTTACGTCAAGCCGGCGATCAAATCCTATCTCGACCGGCTCGTCGTCTCGCTGAAGGAGATCGGCGTCCGCTGCCCGGTCTTCATGATCCACTCCGGCGGCGGCATCGTCTCCGTCGAAAGCGCCTCCGAATTCCCGGTGCGCCTCGTCGAATCCGGCCCCGCGGGCGGCGCGATCTTCGCCGCCGACATCGCGCGACGCCACGGGCTGGACACCGTGCTCTCCTTCGACATGGGCGGCACGACGGCAAAGATTTGCCTGATCGAAAACCAGGTGCCGAAGACCGCAAAGACCTTCGAGGTCGCGCGCACCTACCGCTTCCGCAAGGGCTCCGGCATGCCGATCTCCATTCCGGTGGTCGAGATGGTGGAAATTGGCGCAGGTGGCGGCTCCATCGCCTCCGTGGATGGCATGCGCCAGATCCGCGTCGGCCCGCATTCGGCAGCCTCCGAACCAGGCCCGGCCTGCTACCAGCGCGGCGGCAAGAACCCGACAGTGACGGATGCCGATCTCATCCTCGGCAAGCTTGATCCCGACAATTTCGCCGGTGGCGCCATTCCGCTTTCCGTCGCGGCCAGTCGACAGGCAATGGCCGACGATATCGGTACGGTGATTGGCCTTGATCCGGATGGCGCCGCCTACGGCACCTGCGAGATGGTTGACGAGAACATGGCCAATGCAGGCCGCGTGCACACCGTCGAGAATGGCAAGAACATTGCCGATTTCACCATGATCACCTTCGGCGGCGCCGGCCCGCTGCATGCCGCACGGCTTTGCGAGAAGATGGGCATTTCCACCTTCCTCGTGCCGGCGGGTGCCGGTGTCGGCTCGGCCATCGGCTTCCTGCGCGCGCCCTTCGGTTATGAATCGGTCCGCAGCGCCGTCTTCAACCTTTCCAGCTTCGACTTTGCCGAGGCGAACAAGCTGGTCTGCTCCATGCAAGCCGAGGCCCTCGGCTTCGTCGAAGGTGGGCTCGATAGCGGCGCGCCGGTGATCGAGCGCACGCTCTTCATGCGTTACGCCGGGCAGGGCTGGGACATTCCGGTGCCGCTCGATGCGGAAAAGTTCGATGTCGGCAGTGCAGGGACACTCGCCGTGCGGTTCAAAACGGAATACGAGCGCTTCTTCGGTCGCGCCATCGAAGGCCTCGAGATCGAGATCGTCAGCTGGTCGGTCAAGGCGAGCTCGCGACTGCCCCCGGTCGACCGGGTCGCCGCCGTCAATGAAGGTAGCGTCGTGACGCCGGTCAAGACCCGCCGCCTGTTCGAAGCCGCGCAGGGGGCGTTCCTCGATGCCGGCATCCATGAGCGCGAGGGCCTGAAGCCCGGTGACGTCGTGAAAGGTCCCGCCATCGTCGTGGAGCGCGAAACCTCCACCATGCTCACCGCCGCCTTCAAGGCCGTCGTGCAGAACGACGGCTGCCTGCTCGTCACCCGGCTGTAAGGATAGAACCGATGAACCAGTCGATGATCGATATCCATATGCAGGTCATGTGGAACCGCCTGATCTCCGTCGTGGAGGAACAGGCGCAAACGCTGATCCGCACGGCCTTCTCCACCTCCGTCCGCGAGGCGGGCGACCTGTCTGCCGGCGTCTTCGACCTCGAAGGCCGCATGCTGGCGCAAGCCGTCACCGGCACACCCGGTCATGTCAACGCCATGGCCGAATCCGTCGCGCACTTCATCCGCGATATCGGCCCGGAAAACATCTTTGAAGGCGATGTCTACATCACCAACGATCCGTGGAAGGGTACCGGCCACCTGCACGACATCACCGTCGTCACGCCGTCCTTCCACCATGGTAAACTGGTGGGCTACTTCGCCTCCACCGCCCATGTGGTGGATGTCGGCGGGCGCGGCTTTGGGCCGGATGCGCGCGAGGTCTATGAAGAAGGCCTCTTCATCCCGATCATGAAGTTCTTCGAGCGCGGCGAACTGAACCGCACGCTCATCCATATCGTGCGCAACAATGTGCGCGAGAACGACAAGGTGGTCGGCGACTTTCATGCGCTTGCCGCCTGCAACGAGACCGGCCATCGCCGCCTCATCGACATGCTGACGGAATTCAACCTCGAAGACCTCTCGATGATCGGCGGCTTCATCCTCAAGCACAGCCGCGAAGCGACGCTGGAGCGCTTGAGGAACCTGCCGCACGGCACATGGTCCTACAGCCTCGATCTCGATGGCTACGACGAGCCGGTGCATCTCGCGGCAAAACTCACCATCGGGCCGGAGGGCGTGCTGGTCGATTTCGATGGCACTTCCGGCATGAGCAAGTTCGGAATCAACGTGCCGCTCGTCTATGCCAAGGCCTATGCCTGCTACGGCATCAAATGTGTCGTGGCGCCGGAAATTCCCAACAATGCCGCCTCGCTTGCGCCCTTCGATATAGCGGCACCCGAAGGCTGCATTCTCAACGCCAAGCGGCCGGCGCCCGTCGCCGTGCGCCATGTGCTCGGTCATTTCGTGCCGGACCTCGTGCTCGGCGCGCTGCACCAGGCGCTGCCCGGCCAGGTGCCGGCGGAAGGCGCGAGCGCACTGTGGAACCTGCATATGAGTGTACGCCCCGTTGCCGACCAGATCGGCGGCAAGGGTGCGGAAATCTTGATGTTCAACTCCGGCGGCTCCGGCGCGCGTGCCGCGCTGGACGGCCTCAATGCAACGGCCTTCCCGAGCGGCGTGCACACCATGCCGATCGAGGCGACGGAAAACGTTGGTCCGGTCATCATCTGGCGCAAGGAACTGCGCGAAGGCTCCGGGGGGGCTGGCGCGCAACGTGGCGGTCTCGGCCAGATGATCGAGATCGAGGCGGCCGAGGGCTATTCCTTCCGCTTCTCCGCCATGTTCGATCGCCTGAACCATCCGGCCCGCGGCCGCGATGGCGGCCTCGCCGGTGCGCCCGGCGGTGTGGCGCTCGATGACGGTACGGCATTGAAGGGCAAGGGCCTGCAGTTCGTGCCCGAAGGCCGGCGGCTGATTCTGTCGTTGCCCGGCGGCGGGGGCTATGGCGCGCCGGCGGCGCGTCCTGCTGACGCCGTCGCCCATGACGTCAAGCACGGTTACATCACAGAGGAACAGGCAGCGCTTTATGGCAAGGCGGGAGGAAAGGCATGAACATGATCGTGTTTGAAAGCGCGCGGGCATCCACCATCAAGTCGTCGCCATCCATGGCCGTCTCGATGGCCGCGAAGGCCATGCGGGCGAAGGGCGAATCCGTCATCGACCTCTCGCTCGGCGAACCGGATTTCGACACGCCCGCCCATATCGTGGAAGCCGCGGTTGACGCGATGAAACGGGGTATCACCCGCTACACCGCACCGGATGGCCTTTTAGAATTGCGCGAGGCAATCGTCAGAAAATTCAAGCGCGAGAACGGCCTCGACTATGCCCTGGATGAGATCTCCATTGGCAACGGCGCCAAGCAGATCCTGTTCAACGCCTTCCTCGGCACGCTGGAACCCGGCGACGAGGTGGTGGTGCCCGCACCCTACTGGGTGTCCTATACCGACATCGTCATCCTGCATGGCGGCGTGCCGAAGATCGTTGTCTGCGGCGTGGAGGACGACTTCAAGATCACACCGGAGCGGTTGGAAGCGGCGATCACGTCGAAGACCCGCTGGTTCCTTTTCAATTCGCCTTCCAATCCGACCGGTGCGATCTACACCGCCGACGAACTGAAGGCGCTGGGTGACGTGTTGGCGCGCCATCCCCGCGTCGCTGTCATGTCGGACGAGATCTATGAGCACATCGTCTGCGGTGATGTGCCCTTTACGTCCTTTGCAAATGCCTGCCCGGATCTGCGCGACCGCACGCTCATCATCAACGGTGTCTCCAAGGCCTATGCGATGACCGGCTGGCGGCTTGGGTATGCAGCGGGGCCGAAGAGCCTGACGAAGGTCCTGAACAAGATGCAGTCGCAGAGCACGACGTGCCCGTCGTCGATCACGCAGGCCGCGGCCGCGGCCGCGCTCAATGGGCCGCAGGACTTCGTGACGACGGCTGTCGCAGAATATAAGGCGCGCGGCGAACTCGTAACGAAGGGTTTTAGTGCCATTCCGGGTCTGGAGGTGCGTGCGCCTGAGGGGGCTTTCTACCTCTTCCCGAAATGCGCCACCTATATCGGCAAGACAGCACCGGACGGCACGATCATCGACAACGATACGGCGCTCGCCGCCTACCTGTTGACGGAAGGCAAGGTTGCGACCGTGCCGGGTGCCGCCTTCGGCGTCGAGCCCTATATCCGCCTTTCCTTCGCCACGTCGCGCGACAATCTCACGCTCGCCATCGACCGCATCGCCGATGCACTCGCCCGGCTTCGCTAGGAGGAACCGACCATGTCCCATTTCCAGAAAGTTCTTCTGACGGGTGCTGCCGGCGGCGTCGGCACGGCGCTTCGCCAGTCCGGCACGCGGCTCGGCAGGGTCGTGCGGCTGTCCGACCGCAAGCCCTGCGAAAACGTCGCCTCGCACGAAGAGGATTTTCCGCTCGAGCTTGCCGATTTCGATGCGGTTTCGGAGGCGGTGAAGGGGTGCGACGCCATCGTGCATCTCGGCGGCCAGCCGCTGGAAGCCGAATGGAAGACGATTCTCGATAGCAACATTTCCGGCGGCTACAACATCTACGAGGCCGCGCGCCAGCACGGCGTCAAGCGCATCGTCAATGCCAGTTCCGTGCATGCCATCGGTTACTACGAGCGCACGGAGACGATCGACGGCACCGTGCCGACCCGGCCGGACAGCCTCTACGGTGTGTCGAAAACCTTCGTGGAAAATCTCGGTCGCTACTATTTCGACAAATTCGGGATCGAGACGGTCAGCATCCGCATCGGCTCCTGCTTCCCGGAACCGACCGACCGCCGGCACCTCATTACATGGCTGTCTTATCGCGACTGCCGCCAGCTTGTCGAAAAGAGCCTGTCGGCCCCACGCGTCGGCTTCATGGTCGCCTATGGCATGTCGAACAATGCGCAGGCCTTCTGGGACAATCGCACTGCCGCTGTGCTCGGCTACAAACCGCAAGACAGCGCTGACGATTATGCCGACAAGGTTTTTGCCAGCACGGAACAGGGCGACCCGAACAATCCGGCGGTGCGCTACCAGGGCGGCAGCTTCTGCGCGGCCGGCCACTTCGAAGACAAGTGAGGGCGACGATGCAGGCTTCGAAGACATCCTATGACGTCGTTATTGTCGGCGGTGCCGTGGTCGGCAGCGCGACGGCCTATTTTCTGGCGACGAACCCTGATTTTACCGGCTCGGTGCTGGTGATCGAAAAGGACTGGACCTATCAGCGCTCGGCGACTGCGCTCTCGTCCAGCTCGATCCGCCACCAGTTCTCCAACGCGATCAACGTCAAGGTCTCGCAGTTCGGCACGGAGTTCATTCGCAACTTCCGCAAAAACGTCGAAGTCGATGACGATACGCCGGAAATCGGTTTCCACGAAAACGGCTACCTCTTCCTTGCAGGCGACGTGCGCGGTGCGAATGTGCTTCGTCGCAACCATGAAACGCAGGTCTCCTGCGGCGCCGACGTGTCGTTGCTCGATCCGGAAGGGCTGGGTCGCCGCTTCCAGTGGCTTAACGTGGAGGGTCTGACACTTGGCAGCACAGGCGAAAGCGGCGAAGGCTGGTTTGATAGCGTCGGGCTGCTGCAGGGTTTCCGCAAGAAGGCGCGCACTCTCGGCGCCGACTATATCGAGGACGAAGTCGTCGCGGTGAACCGGGAGGGTGACCGCATTGTTTCGGTGACGACAAAGAGCGGGCAAACGATCGCTTGTGGCACTTTGGTCAACACGTCCGGCACCAATGGCAAGCAGGTTGCGCGCATGGCCGGCCTCGACATTCCGGTCGAACCACGCCGTCGTTCGCTCTTCGTGGTGGATTGCCGCACGCCACTGGAAGGCAAGGTCGGCCTCACCATCGATCCGTCCGGCGTCTTCTTCCGCCCCGAAGGGAAATTCTATCTGATGGGCACCTATCCCAAGCACGACCCGGAGGTCGATCCGAGCGACTTTTCCGTCATGCACGACGAGTTCGAGGACGAAATCTGGCCGACGATCGCGGAGCGCGTGCCGGCCTTCGAGGCGATCAAGGTGGTGAACAGCTGGGCGGGGCATTACGACTATTGCACGCTCGACCACAACGTCATCCTCGGCCCACACACCGACGTGAAGAATTTTCTCTTCGCCAACGGCTTTTCCGGCCACGGCCTGCAGCAGTCGCCGGCAATGGGGCGCGGCCTGTCCGAACTGATCGCCTATGGGGGCTTCCGCACGCTCGACCTCTCGCCCTTCGGCTACGAGCGCGTCGTCGCGAACCAGCCCTTCCTTGAGGACGCCGTGATCTAACGGCTCAGGAGACGAACATGACAACCGAATATGAGACACGCAGCGGCGGCCAGATCCTGGTCGACGCACTGAAGATCCATGGCGTAGAACGGGTGTTCGGCGTGCCGGGTGAGAGCTATCTGGCGGCGCTGGATGCCTTCCACGATGCCGAGGATGCCATCGAGTTCGTCATCTGCCGGCAGGAGGGCGGGGCGGCCTACATGGCAGAAGCCTATGGCAAGTTGACGGGCAAGCCCGGCATCTGCTTCGTCACCCGCGGGCCGGGCGCCACCAATGCCTCGGTCGGCGTGCACACTGCCTTCCAGGATTCGACGCCGATGATCCTCTTCATCGGCCAGGTGGCGCGTGACCAGATGGAGCGCGAAGCCTTCCAGGAGATCGACTATCGCCGCATGTTCGGACAAATGGCGAAATGGGTGGTGGAGATCGAGGATGCGGCGCGCATTCCCGAACTCGTCAGCCAGGCCTTCCACCGCGCCGTCAACGGCCGTCCGGGGCCGGTGGTCGTGGCGCTGCCGGAGGACATGCTGACGGATGTGGCGGCCATTGCCGATACGCCGGCCTACAAGCGGGTGGAAGCCTATGCCGGGCCGCAACAGCTCGATGCGCTTGTGTCCTTGCTGGCCAAGGCAGAGCGCCCGATGGTGGTTGCTGGCGGTGGTGGCTGGACACAGCAGGCGGCTGCCGATCTGCGCGTCTTCTCGGAAGCCTTTTCGCTTCCCGTCGCTGCTTCGTTTCGCTGTCAGGATCTCTTCGACAATACGCATGGGAACTATGCGGGCGATCTCGGCCTTGCTGCCGGGCCGAAGCTGATCCAGCACGTCAAGGATTGCGACTTGCTGATCTCCATCGGCGCCCGTCTTGGCGAGATGACAACCGGCGCTTATACGCTGATCGACATTCCGGTGCCGAAGCAGACTTTCGTCCATATTCATCCCGGCGCGGAGGAACTCGGCCGCGTCTATCATGCCACGCTCCCGATCAATGCCAGCGTTGCCGGTTTCCTGACGCAGGCCGCAAAGCTGAAGCCTGCGGCGGCGCCGGCATGGCGTGAATGGACGGCGGCGGCCCATGCCGACTATCTCGAAAACATCAACCATCCGCAGGTGCCGGGGGCCGTCCAAATGGGCGAGGTCATGCAATGGTTGCGCGGCCATCTGCCGGCCGATGCAATACTGACGACGGGCGCCGGCAACTATTCCGCCTGGGCGCATCGCTTCTACCAGTACCGCACGTTCCGCACCCAGCTTGGGCCGACCAACGGCTCGATGGGCTATGGCGTGCCAGCGGCAATAGCGGCAAAAATCACAGCGCCGGAGCGCTCCGTGGTCGCCTTTGCCGGCGATGGCTGCTTTCTGATGAACGGGCAGGAGCTGGCGACGGCGATGCAATATGACGCCCGCGTCATCTTCCTTGTCATCAACAACGGCATGTACGGCACGATCCGCATGCATCAGGAGCGCAACTATCCCGGTCGCGTTTCCGGCACGAGGCTCACCAACCCGGATTTTGCCGATCTCGCCCGCTCGTATGGCCTGCACGCGGAGACGGTGGAGAGGACGGAGGAATTTGCCGATGCCTTCCTGCGTTCGGAGGCCTCCGGCAAGCCGGCGCTGATCGAAATCCGCATCGACCCGGAAGCGCTGACGCCCAAGATGAGCCTGACGCAGATCCGCGAACAGGCACTTGCAGCGGGCAAATGAGACGGGCGGGCGGCGGCGCGGCGGTCAGTCGCCCGCTTCGCTGCCCGCAGGCTCGTCCAGCATGGCGCGGTAGCGGGTGAGGCTTTCCTCCAGATGCGCGACCAGCGCCTGCTTGGCAGCCTTGGCATCGCCCTGCGTGATCGCCGCGAGGATGCCCGCATGCTCCTTGTTGATCTTCTTCAGATAGGCGTTGTAGGTGCGGCCGGACTGGCGATGCTTGAGCACCAGATCGAAGTTGATCTCGCCCATCACCGCGACAAGAAAACTCGGGAAATGCGGGTTGCGCGTGGCCTTGGCGATGGCAAGATGGAAATCGAAATCGGCGCGCGCCTCGATCTCGGGATCGTTCGTATCGAGGTTCTCGATATAGTCGAAGGCGCGGGCGATCTCGGCCAGCGCTTCCGGCGTGCGACGCTGCGCGGCAAGCGCCACGGACTGCATCTCGACGCCGAGGCGCAGTTCGAGGATCTGCATGGCGGAGCGGATGTCATCGATGCGGCTGATCTCGAAGTTCAGCGTCTTGACGTCCTTCTCCGTGACATAGACGCCGGCACCCTGCCGCGAGATGACCCGGCCTGCCACCTTGAGCGAGGTGAGCGCTTCGCGAATGACCGTGCGGGAAACGCCGAACTCCTCGCAGAGCTGGGCGCTTGACGGGATCTTTTCGCCGGGCGCATAAAGTCCGCTATCGATGCGCTCGGCAAGTTTGGCGACGACGATTTCCGCGAGATTGCCGCGCTGTGTTATGATCGACATGCCGGTCTACCCTTCGCCCCGAAAGTTCGCATTTATCACATATCATACATGGCGGGCTTCTCCAATGGCGGCTGCATGCGCCTGGAGAAGGGTGCGGATAGTTTGCAGGGGATGCGGAATGTGTCGCTGGGCCATCAGTTTCACCTGTGAACGGCAAGAATAGCCCGTCGCCATGACCACGTCATCCGTTCCCGCACTTGCGAGGGCTGGCTGCCAGCTCATGGCATAGAGTTTTTCCGAAAGCGCGCGGTTGCGCACCTCATGACCAAACATGCCTGCCATGCCGCAGCAGCCGGCCTCGATGACGGAAAGCTCGATGCCCAGTTTTGCGAAGACCGCACCCCATTGGCTGGCGGCCGCCGGCAGGTTGCTGCGTTCCGTGCAATGCGCCATCAGCCGGTAAAGCGGTCGGTCGCCCACGGCAACGGGTGAGGGCAGCCGCTCGATTGATTGCGCCAGCCATTCCTGCGGCAGCAGGACGCGAGCACGCAGCCGTGTCGCGCCATATTCGCTGCGATAGGCGAGCGTCATCGAGGGATCGATGCCAACCAGCGCCACTCCGGTATCGGCCATACGGTCGAGCTGCCGCGCCGTCCGCCCTGCTGCTCTCTCAAAAGCGCCAAGATACCCGAGCACGTGCAACGCCTTGCAGTTGCCGAGCGGCGGCGCGAGGAAGGGCCGAAACCCGAGGAGGGCCGCGACATCGATGGCGGCGGACAGTACCTGCGGGTCGAAATGTTCGGTAAAGGCGTCGGGCACGAAGATAACCGTGCTGGCCCGTTCCTTCCCGCTCAGGCTCGCGAGTGCCTGCGGTGTTGCAATGGCGACGCTGCGGCGAAGCGAAGGGGCGGGCAGGGCAGGAAGTGCCGTCAGGCCCACTATACGCATCGCCGTCCGGCCGATCGTGGAACTGACGACGAGATTGTAGAGCGGTCGCGTTCGCGCCATCAACGGCAACATCGTTTCGATGGCCGCGACGACCGGGTCTTTAAGGGGCCGCAGATAGCGTCCGTAATAGAGTTCGAGGAATTTGGAACGGAAGGCGGGTACGCTCACCTTGACGGGACACTGGCCGGCACAGGCCTTGCAGGCGAGGCAGGTATCCATCGCCTCCCGCACCTCATGGGAGAAGTCGTCGCGGTTTGCGGGGTTGAGCGAGTTCCACATGCGTCTTACCAGCACTAGGGCGGCGCTCGAGCGGCGCAGGCGTTCCGCCTCCCGGCGCGGATCGACGCCCTTTTCGGCAAGCCGGCGAAGCCATTCCCGCATCAGCGAGGCGCGGCCCTTCGGTGAAAACCGTCGGTCGCGTGTCGCCTTGTAGGAAGGGCACATCAGCCCATCGGCATCGAAATCGAAACAGGCGCCGTTGCCGTTGCAATAGGCCGCATTGTCGAAAGCGGCGCGGATGTCGTTGCCGATGATGCGGTCGAGGCCACCACGCAAAGGAATGTCGTCGATCTTCGGCAGAGCGCTGCCGGCAGGCGCAACGATCTTGCCAGGGTTTAATTGGTTGAGCGGGTCGAAGGCCTGCTTGATTTCCTGCAAGCGCGGATAGAGCGGGCCGAAGAAGGCCGGCACATATTCCGAGCGCACCCCCTTGCCGTGTTCGCCCCAGAGAACACCACCGTATTTTTGCGTCAGCGCGACGACGGCGTCACTGATCCGCCGTACGAGCGCAGCATGATCCGCGCGGGTCAGATCGAGCGCAGGGCGCACATGCAGCACGCCCGCATCCACGTGGCCGAACATGCCGTAGGTCAACCCTTCTCCATCGAGCAGTGCCCGAAATTCGCGAATATAGGCGGCGAGATGTGCCGGCGGAACGGCGGTATCCTCGACGAAGGGCACTGGGCGGATCGGGCCATCGACATTGCCAAGCAGGCCGACCGCCCGCTTGCGCATCGTCCAGATGGCGTCGATATCGGCCTTGCCATGCGTTGTGGTAAAGCCCTTCCGGCCGGGGAAGGGGGTACCTTCGAGTGCCGCGCGGACGACGGCGAGTTTTGCGGCAAGATCCCCCGAGGTGTCGGCCAAGACTTCGACAATGTTGATGCCGTTCGCCGGCCCGTCGGCATCGTCCGGAAAAAAGGCTGCGATACGCGGCCAGACACTGTCGCCCTTGGCAAGCCGCAGGACCGTCTCATCGATCGTCTCGACCGAGGCAACATTGAGAGCGACGAGCGTGCGGGCGTCTTCGAGCGCGGCATTGAAATTGTCGTAGCGGATGTTGATGAGCGCCGCGCAGGCGGGAATTGGTAACAACGCCAGTTCCGCCTCGGCGATCATCGCAAGCGTGCCTTCGGATCCGCAAAGCACCGCGTTCAGGTCGAAAAGACCATCCTCGCGCTGGAGATGGGCGAGGTCATAGCCGGTCATGAAGCGGTTGAGCTTCGGAAAAATCGCCTCGATCTGCTCGCGGTTGTCGGTTGCGATGCGAGCGAGCGTCCTGTGGATATGACCGATGCGGTCGCGCCGGGCCTGAAGCGCCCGCAATTCTTCTTCCCGCACGGGGCGGGAGAGAAAATCGGTGCCGTCCGTCAAAACCACGCGCAGGGCGAGGACGTGGTTGCTGGTCTTTCCGTAAAGGCAGGATCCCTGACCGCAGGCATCGGTCGAGACCATGCCGCCGATCGTCGCCCGGTTGGAAGTGGAAAGCTCCGGTGCGAAGAACAGGCCGTAAGGTTCCAATGCCTTGTTCAACTGGTCCTTGACGACGCCGGCCTCCACGCGTGCGGTTCGACGGACCGGATCGATCTCGATGATCCTGTTCATGTGGCGCGAGCAGTCGACAACGATACCGTTTGTCAGCGACTGGCCATTCGTACCCGTGCCGCCGCCGCGCGGCGCAATCGTGATGCTTGAGAATTCAGGTCGTGCGAGGGTCTTGGCAATGCGTTTGAGATCGTCGATTTTTTTCGGAAACAGCACGCCTACAGGCGCCACCTGGTAGATGGAATTGTCGGTGGAATAGACAGTGCGCTCCGAAGCATCGGTGCCCACGTCACCCTCGAACCCTGTGGAGGCGAGATGTTTGAAAAAGCCGGTATTGGGTGTCGAAACGCTCCGGTTGGTGTCGAGGCGGGGGATCATGGCGGATTCCAAAAACGGCTTGCGCTTCGCTAATGTTGGCATATAAGTGATAACATACCAATATGGCGGTGCAACCCGAAAACGCGAGGTTTGAAACTTGAAGAACCAGTCTGTTGTCATCGTCGGTGGCGCTTCGGGCCTCGGGCTCACGACGGCGAAGCTGATGGCCGCGCATGGCGCGACGAAGATCGGCCTCATCGATCGCAACGAGGCGCTGCTCACATCCGCTGCGGCGGAACTGCTGGCGCTCGGCGTCGAGGTAGCGACCGCGGTGGCGGATATTTCCCGTGCCGAAACGGCGCATGCCGGCTTCGATGCCGTTGCCGCCAAACTCGGCCGCGTCCATGCCCTCGTCAACAGCGCAGCAATCTACCCGCGCAAGGCTATTCTCGACATCACCGATGAAGATTGGGATCTCGAAAATGCGATCAATGTCAAAGGCACCTACCATATGATGGTCGCGGCCGTGCGCCACATGCGCCAGTTCGTGAGCGCGCCGGATGTCACTGGCCGTATCGTGAACATTACCTCGGTCGATGCGTTCAAGGCCCATCCGCAGAATGCGCATTATGCCGCGACCAAGGCCGCGGTCGTTAGCCTGACGAAATCCTTCGCGCAGGAATGCGCCAAGGACCAGATCCTCGTGAACTCCGTGGCGCCCGCCGGCTTTGCTACCGACCGCGCCAAGGAACTCGGCTTTCTGCCGGAACTGGCGAAAGCCAGCGCGCTCGGCCGCGCCGCCAAACCGGTTGAAATGGCCGAATGGATCGTCATGATGGCATCGAGCCGCAATACCTATGCGACCGGTGAGAATGTCGTGATCAGCGGGGGATATATCTATGTCTGACGTCTACCGCGTTGCCGTCGTCACGGGCGCGACCAGCGGCATCGGCAAGGCCATCGTGCCGATGCTGCGCAAGCGTGGGCTTGACGTCTACGCCATCGGGCGCAACGAGGCGCAACTAGCCGAACTGGCGAAGACAAGCGGCGCGATCCCCGTGCAGGCGGATGTACGCGATAGCGCGCGCATCGCCGACGCGCTGGCCGGCGTCGAGGTCGATATCCTCGTCAACAATGCAGGCATCCTCTCGACCCGTGCAGCCTTCCAGGACATCGACCCCGCCGAAATCGACGCGATGGTCGATATCAATCTCAAGGCGCCGATGCACCTGACGCGCATCGTCCTGCCGGGCATGGTTTCGCGCAAACGCGGACACCTCATCTATATAGGCTCCAGCGGCGGGCAGGCGGCGTTTCCGGGCATGGGTGCCTACGGCCCCTCGAAAGCGGGCCTCAGCCTCTTTTGCGATAATTTGCGCTGCGATCTGCTCGGAACCTCGGTCCGCGTCAGCGAGATCGTGCCCGGCCGCGTGCAGACGGCGCTGTATCGCACCTCGATCCCGGACAATCAGGCGAGCGCCGTGCTCTATGACGGCTATCGGCCGATCCAGCCGGAAAACATCGCGCAGATCGTCAACGACGTGATTGCGCTGCCCGTCTATGTCGACGTCGCGCGCGTCGAGGTTTTCCCGACCGACCAGGCGACCGGCGGTGGATCCATGGTAAGATTTCCGGCAAGCTGAGGTCCTGGAGGCGCCATGTCCGGCAACGACGACAAGAAAACGCGGGAAGAAAAGCCGGATCTCATCCGGCACTATCGCCCGGTTGCCATCCGTTCGGTTCTGGCTGCCCATGCGATGATCCCGAGAAAGCACGAACCCGTGCCCCCCGATCCCCCGGCGGGCACGGGTTTCGCCCTGCCATCAGGCTTTCACGCGGTTCCAGACGATTGAAATTTTAGGCCCGCGGGAGACCAGACCATATTCTGTGACCTGTGCGCGCGCCACCCGATCTCCGGTGGCCGCGCCCCCAAGCCGGCGTGACGTGAATGTGATGACGTGGCGCGGGTCGATACCTTCATCGCTCCCGGCCGGGATGCTAGCGCCGAAATCCAATCGAAAACGAGCCCGTTTGGGGATCAGCGCAATCGCCAAACAGGCGAATTCTGGTCGTAAAACCTGACGGCCAGCATCCACCCATTCCGACGCCGCATCGAAACCGTTGATAAGTCACCATAGCTGTTGACGCATTTTTTACCTCGTCTACTATATCTTGTGTTCGAGGTTCCTTCGATTCGAAAAGATCGAAGGCTAAGACGGGAATCCGGGGCGGCCATGATGGCCGCGTCAATCCGGAGCTGCCCCCGCAACTGTATGCGGCGAGCATTCGTTCGATGAAGCCACTGAGGCGTAAATGCCCTGGGAAGGTGAACGGATGCCGCGACCCGCAAGCCAGGAGACCTGCCTCGTACATGAATGTCCACGGGCGGGGTGTCCGGAAGGCGAGCGTTGGGTTGCGGAATGATGTCGCGCCCCGTCTCCCCGTATGCCTCGCATTATTGCTTCGGGGTGAAGTTATGTCGATCCTGTTTCCAGTGCATCCGCGCGAGTAAGCGGCGCTTCGTGCCCGGCCGTCTCAGGCGGCCATCTGCGTATCTCCAGTTTTTCGAGCGGCCATCGGCGGACGGCTGAACGATTTCCCATGCCCGCGCCAAACGACGAGGAAAATCATGTCTATTACTGTCTACTCCAAGCCCGCCTGCGTCCAGTGCACCGCAACCACCCGTGCGCTCGACCGCCAGGGCCTCGGTTACCGGATTGTCGACGTTTCAGAGGACGCCGATGCATTCGCCCTCGTGCAGGGGCTCGGTTATCGTCAGGTTCCCGTTGTCGTCGCCGGTGAGCGGCATTGGGCCGGCTTCCGTCCGGACATGATCAGCGCGCTTGCCTGAGCGTCACGCGGTGGCCGAGCTTATCTATTTTTCTACCCGGTCGGAAAACACCCATCGTTTCGTTCAAAAGCTCGGCCTCCCGGCCTCCCGCATCTCGCTTCGCACCGATGAGGCGCTCGAGGCAAAGGCGCCCTTCGTGCTCGTCGTGCCGACCTATTGCGGCGAGGACGGCAATGGGGGCGTCAAGGGCGCCGTTCCCAAGCAGGTGATCCGCTTCTTGAACGATGCGGAAAACCGCTCGCACCTTCGCGGCGTGATCGCCGCGGGCAACAGCAATTTCGGCGCGACCTTCGGGATCGCCGGCGACGTCATTTCCGCCAAATGCGGCGTGCCGTACCTCTACCGCTTCGAGCTTTTGGGCACGGCGGAAGACGTCGCCAACGTCAAACAGGGATTGGAACGATTTTGGACACGATGACGCTCGACAAGCCAATCAAGGCCCCGGAGATCACGGCGCTGGATTACCACGCGCTGAATGCGATGCTGAACCTCTACGACGAGGGAGGAAAAATCCAACTCGGCAAGGACCGGCTTGCGGCCAAGCAGTACTTCCTCCAACACGTCAACCAGAACACCGTGTTCTTCCATAACCTTCGGGAGAAACTCGATTATCTGGTGACCGAGGGTTACTATGAGCAGGAGGTGCTGGACCAGTATTCGTTCAACTTCGTGCGCGATCTGTTCGACCACGCCTATGACAAGAAATTCCGCTTTCCCACCTTCCTCGGCGCCTTCAAATATTACACGTCCTATACGCTGAAGACCTTTGACGGAAAGCGCTACCTGGAACGCTATGAGGACCGCGTCTGCATGGTGGCGCTGGCGCTGGCGCGCGGCAACGAGCAGATTGCCCGCGACCTCGTCGACGAGGTCATTTCGGGCCGTTTCCAGCCGGCGACGCCGACCTTCCTCAATGCCGGCAAGAAACAGCGTGGCGAGCTCGTTTCGTGTTTTCTGCTGCGGATCGAAGACAACATGGAGAGCATCGGACGGTCGATCAATTCTGCTTTGCAACTCTCCAAGCGCGGCGGCGGCGTGGCGCTCTCGCTGACGAACCTTCGCGAGATGGGAGCGCCGATCAAGCAGATCGAAAACCAGTCCTCCGGTGTCATCCCGGTGATGAAGCTCTTGGAAGATTCCTTCTCCTACGCCAACCAGCTTGGCGCGCGACAGGGCGCTGGCGCGGTCTATCTCAACGCCCATCATCCCGACATCATGCGCTTCCTCGATACCAAGCGCGAAAACGCCGACGAGAAGATTCGCATCAAGACGCTGTCGCTTGGCGTCGTCATCCCCGACATCACCTTCGAGCTCGCGAAGAACAACGAGGACATGTACCTGTTCTCGCCGCATGACGTGGAGCGCGTCTACGGCGTGGCCTTCAGCGAGATATCGGTGACGGAAAAGTACCGCGAGATGGTCGAGGACGCCCGCATCAAGAAGAAGAAGATCAAGGCGCGCGACTTCTTCCAGATCATCGCCGAGATCCAGTTCGAAAGCGGCTATCCGTACATCATGTTCGAGGACACGGTGAACCGGGCAAACCCCATCGCCGGGCGCATCTCCATGAGCAACCTCTGCTCGGAAATCCTGCAGGTCAGCGAGCCGAGCACCTTCAACGACGACCTCTCCTATGCGACGATGGGCAAGGACATTTCCTGCAATCTCGGCTCGCTCAATATTGCCGCGGCGATGGACAGCCCCGATTTTGGCCAGACGATCGAGACTTCGATCCGGGCACTCACGGCCGTCTCCGAGATGAGCCATATCTCTTCGGTTCCCTCCGTCGAGAAGGGCAATGACGACAGCCACGCCATCGGCCTCGGCCAGATGAACCTGCACGGCTACCTCGCCCGCGAGCGCATTTTCTATGGCTCGGAGGAGGGTATCGATTTCACCAATATCTATTTCTACACGGTGACCTTCCACGCCATCCGTGCCTCGAACCGGCTGGCGGTCGAGAAGGGTGTAAGCTTCAAGGGCTTCGAGAACTCGAAATACGCCTCCGGAGAATACTTCGACAAATACACCGAAGCGGAATGGCTGCCGGCGACGGAGAAGGTAAGGTCGATCTTCGAAGAGGCCGGTATCGCTATCCCGACGCAAGAGGACTGGCAGTCTCTGAAGACCGCAGTGATGACAGGTGGCCTCTACAACCAGAACCTCCAGGCCGTGCCGCCGACGGGCTCGATCTCCTACATCAACCACTCGACCTCTTCGATCCATCCAATCGTTTCGAAGATCGAGATCCGCAAGGAGGGCAAGATCGGCCGCGTCTACTACCCGGCCGCCTTCATGACCAACGACAATCTCGACTACTACCAGGACGCCTACGAAATTGGGCCGGAGAAGATCATCGACACCTATGCAGCGGCGACGCAGCATGTCGACCAGGGCCTGTCGCTGACCCTGTTCTTCCGCGACACCGCGACAACACGCGACATCAATCGCGCGCAGATCTACGCCTGGAAGAAGGGCATCAAGACCATCTACTACATCCGCCTTCGCCAGATGGCGCTGTCCGGCACGGAAGTGCAGGGCTGTGTCTCCTGCGCCCTGTGATATCGGTGATGAAAATGAACATCCAAGTGAAGACCAAGACCGCCAAGGCGGCAAGCCGCATCCGCGCCATCAACTGGAACCGCATCGAGGACGACAAGGACCTGGAAGTCTGGAACCGCCTGACGGGAAATTTCTGGCTGCCGGAAAAGGTGCCACTCTCCAACGACATTCCCTCGTGGGCTACCCTGAAGCCGGAGGAGCAAAAACTCACCATCCGCGTCTTCACCGGGCTCACCCTGCTCGACACGATCCAGAACGGTGTCGGTTCCGTGCGGCTGATGGAGGATTCCACGACCCAGCACGAGGAGGCGGTGCTCTCCAACATCTCCTTCATGGAGGCCGTGCACGCGCGCTCGTACTCTTCGATCTTCTCCACACTGTGCTCCACGCCGGACGTGGATGACGCCTATCGCTGGTCGGAGGAGAATGAGTTCCTGCAGCGGAAATCCGCGCTGATCATGGAGCAATACGCTTCCGGCGACCCCTTGAAGAAGAAGGTTGCCAGCGTCTTCCTCGAAAGTTTCCTGTTCTATTCAGGCTTCTACCTGCCGATGTACTGGTCGAGCCGTGCCAAGCTCACCAATACCGCCGATATGATCCGTCTCATCATCCGCGACGAGGCCGTGCACGGTTACTACATCGGCTACAAGTTCCAGCGCGCTCTGGAGTCGGTTTCGGAGGAGCGGCGTCAGGAGATCAAGGCGTTCGCCTTCGATCTGTTGTTTGAACTGTACGACAACGAGGCGAAATATACCGAGGAACTCTACGATGGCGTCGGCCTGACCGAGGACGTGAAAAAGTTCCTGCACTACAACGCCAACAAGGCATTGATGAACCTGGGCTACGAGGCGCTCTTCCCACCGGAAGCCTGCAAGGTAAACCCCGCAATTCTCTCTGCGCTCTCGCCGAACGCCGACGAAAACCACGACTTCTTTTCCGGTTCCGGCTCGTCCTACGTCATCGGTAAAGCGGTCGCCACCGAGGATGCCGACTGGGATTTCTGAGCGTGGATATGGTGGGTTTCGTATCGACGGCGTGGTGGGTCGGAAAGTGTGGGGCGACCGCTCCGGCCCGCCACCTATGGCTGGCCGAGGGATTCAACAGACTGTATTCCGCGTTTGCTGTTTCCCCGATAAATAGGTAAGCGGCCAATTCGATGGCTTGGCCGCTTTACCTTTTGAGACGTCGGAAATGCCCAATCGAAACTGGCTTGCCTTCGAACGTTTGGCGAGCTGTTTCGATGCTGGGCGTTTGCGCCTCTCGCACCATCGCCGGCTTTCCGGCTATTTGCGCTTTCGCTTGGGAGCCGGAACCGGTTGAACCGCCTCCGCATCCTGGGCCAGTCGCAAAGCGCGCAGTTTCTCGGTCTTCTTTTCGCGGGCGGCGGCTTCCTGCTCGATGATGCCTTTCGCGACAGAGTTTGTCTCAGCTGCCTTCGTGGCAGCTGTCGCCTTCGTCGGCTTGAAAAATTGCTGTCGAGTCGCTGTCATCGATCATTCCTCACCTGAGCCGGAAACTGGTCGCCACCCGATCACGCGCGGATGGGTTTCTTCTTGGGTGCCGGAAGCAAACCTTCTCGCTGTGCTTTCTTGCGGGCGAGCTTGCGCGCACGCCGGATGGCGTCGGCTTTCTCTCGTACTCTCCGCTCGGAGGGCTTTTCGTAGGCGCTGCGCGCCTTCATTTCCCGAAAAAGCCCTTCTCTCTGCATCTTCTTTTTCAGAACGCGGATAGCCTGCTCGATGTTGTTGTCCCTGACGAGAACTTGCAAATTATGTCCTTCCTTGGCGGGAGTGCCGCTGCTTGTTTACTTTTTGGTCCGGATGCTGGAGGCCTTGAACCAAGGCTCCTTTCCTCCGGAATGGGATGCGGGCGTTTTGGGCCTCGTCACCACCGGGGTGTCCTGTGCCTCGATGTCGCTTGCGAGAACGCGGCGTTCATGGGGCTCATCGCCGACACGAACGCGGTATTGCACTTCGCCACGATCAGAAGGCAGCACAGCGACGATCCGGCAAATCCTCTCGCTATCGGCAGGACGACGCTGATCCGTCTTGAGCTTTACCGCGTCACCGATTGCGAAGACATTCCGGCTCATGGGTGCCCCTTTCAGGTTCCGACTTCCCGAATGCGAAAAATAAAAAGGCCGGGCATCGACCCGACCTCTTCCCGTCGCTCTCCATTCGCTGCCAGTACATTCGTGGTCAGCGAAAAGGGGCAACAATTCTCTTATTCTGCGGTCAGGTTGTCGGCAGAAAGCTTGCCGGACTTGCGATCCTGAACCACTTCGTAGTTGACCTTCTGGCCTTCGGCGAGCGAGCGGAGGCCGGCGCGTTCGACGGCGGAAATATGAACGAAAATGTCGCTTGCGCCATCATCCGGTGCGATGAAGCCGTAACCCTTGGTGCCGTTAAACCACTTTACGGTGCCTGAACTCATAACGATGTCCTTTCAATCGTTGAAAACGCGACAAAATCGGTCGCAGATAAATCGACAATGAGAGGAGATCTGACCGAGCCGAAAGGCGGAAGACAAAGGTCGCAAGCAAAGTTCGATACCACGAGGATAAGTATGTTTACCGGCTTCGGCAACAAAATTCTCGCCACCGCCCGGGATTTCCCGGAAAAAGTACTGAAAAAACATCACGGAATCAGAGGTATGCCGTCGATTTTATTTTTTCTTTGCCCATGAATTTCTATCCTCAGCTGTAGGCGGCCTGAAATAATGGCCACCCCCTATCATGCCGCGACGTGTCCGGCGTCGGCAGCGGGCAACCGACCCACTTTGTCGGCGATCTTCGATAGCGGTTCCGGCCGGCCGTAGAAGAACCCCTGGGCCTCCCGGCACCCTTCCTCCCGCAAGAAATCTGCCTGGTCCTGCCGCTCGACGCCCTCAGCCACGACGGACATTCTGAGGCTGGAAGCGAGAAGGATCGTCGCCTTGACGATCGCCATCGAAACCTCGTTGGTCGTCACCGCCTCGATGAAGGAGCGATCCAGCTTGACCTTGTCGAACGGGAAGGTCTGCAACATGGAAAGCGAGGAGTATCCCGTGCCGAAATCGTCCATGGCAATGGTCACGCCCAGCGTCTTCAACTGGCGAATGATGCGCAGCGTCCGCTCCCGGTCCTCTATGAGGCTCGCTTCGGTTATCTCCAGTTCCAGTCGCGATGCCGGCAGGCCCGTAGATAAAAGGACCTCTTGAACGGACTTCGGCAGGTCTGCCTGTGCGAGTTGTGCGGATGCGATGTTGACGGCGATCCTGTATGGTTTGGCCCAGCGCGCGGCTTCCTCACATGCGGTTCTGAGCACCCAATCGCCGATCGGAAGGATCAGGCCGGTCTCCTCGGCGATCGGAATGAAGTCGGATGGCGGCACGAGGCCGCGCGTTCGGTGCTTCCAGCGCACCAGCGCCTCGTATCCGATGACCTCGCCGGATTGCAGGTTCAGCTGCGGTTGGTAGTGGAGCACAAGCTCATCGCGCTCGACCGCATTGCGCAGCTCCATGGCGAGAGAACTGCGCTCTCGGCGCCCTTCGTCCATGGACGGCTCATAATAGCAAACCGCGTCGCCAATCGCCCGCTTGGCGCGGTACATGGCGAGGTCTGCCCTTCCGATCAACTCCTCTGCATTGTCTGCATCGCCCGGGAAACGGCTGATCCCGATGCTTGCGCCTGCGGTGAGCGTCGTGGTGCCGCGCTGCACCGGTTCGGCAATGCAGTCACCGAGGCGCCGGGCGAATTCGTCCACATCGGCCTGTTCATGAACCGGATGCTTAATGGCGACAAACTCGTCGCCGCCGACGCGGGCTACGATCTCGCCTGCTGTCATCTGCAATGCGAACCGCTTTGCCAGCGTCTGCAGCAGGCAGTCACCGGCATGGTGCCCGTGAACGTCGTTGATCTCCTTGAAACGGTCGAGGTCGATGACCACCACCGCTGCCTGCGCGCTGCAATCCCGCGCCTGCGCCAGCATGGCGGGCAGATGTTCCGACAGATAGGCCCGGTTCGGCAATCCCGTCAGCGGGTCGTGCCGTGCCGCATGCCGGAAGCTGTCGATCAACTCTCGCTGGGAACGGGTGTCCATCATGTAGAGTATCCACCCGGCGATGACCGCCATCGTTGCCAGCACGAGCACGGCCAGGAATTCGTTGGACATCGTGTGCGTTGGGGCGGCGGCGGTGGCGTCCGGCAGCAATGTTGCCGCACCCATGGCGGTGAAATGCATGGTGCAGATCGCAAGCACCAGCGTGAGCATCGCCAAGAGCCGGCTGAGGCCCGAATGGTATCGTGCCAGCAGATGGGCCGTCAGGGCGCCGAAACCCAGCGCAAACAGCACGGCCGCCGTGACGAGGGTCTGGTCCCATTCGAGTTGCCCGGCATTTTCCAGGCCCGCCATGCCGGTAAAATGCATGGCGACGATGCCTATGCCGAAAACCAGGCCGCCGATCTCGGGGGGCAGGTTCCACGCCCGCTCCACCGTCATGTAGAAACCGCCGGCCGTGACGCTGATGGCAATGAGGAGCGAGCCGATCGTCAGGAATGCATTGAATGCGTGTTCCGCCGGAAGCTGAAAGCCCAGCATGGCGACGAAATGTGTGGTCCAGATGGCCGCGCCACCAGCCATGCCGGACAAGACAATCCACGAGAACCGGCGGGCCGTGGGGATGCGATCGGCTCTATCAAACAAGCGCACCGTCATGACCGACGTCACGATGCAGACAATTGCCGCCGCGATGACAAAGGCATAGTCGTGCTCGTAGGCTATACACGAAATAACTCTCAGCATGAGCTGGCCCCAGATCGCGTTGCAATCAAGGGTAAGCGCCTAATCGCAAACAAACTCTAAAGCTATTTCGCTCAAAGTAGGCACCGCCGACCGATATCTGGCCATCGCGCTCCAGCGCTCGGGCTAAGCCGCCGCCACTTCTCGCTCCCAGTACCAGGCAACATACATCCGCTTCCTGTCATGCTGCCGGCTCTTCAGGAAGCCGCGGATTATCCGCACGTCGTCTTTCTCGCACGCTACCCAGACGAAGGTCTCGCCATCGACGGCAGCAAGGGCCGCCTTCGCCGTTTCTGCGAGCATGTTTTTCGTGCCGGCGGGATAGGTCCCACGGTGCAACCAGCGCACGTCGAGCGTGCCGGCGGTGGGAAGCGGCTGCTCTTCCGCGGCATCCTGCACCTCGAGAATGGCTTGCATATGTGTGCCCGCCGGCGCTTCGGCGGCGATGCGGGCAATGGCGGGCAGGGCGCTTTCGTCGCCGACGAGGAAAATGGAGGCTGCTTCCGGCATATTGCCGCCGCCCGGCCCGAGCAGCGCCAATCGATCGCCCGGTTGCGCATCCCGGGCAAAGTCGGCGCCCGGGGTTGCGATGCCCGGCGTAGGATGTTGCAGGAAGTCGATCCACAGCTCCTGCCGTTCCACGTCGACAGCGCGGATCGTATAGACGCGGGACAGCAGCGTATCCTCGCCTTCCGGCCAGGCAATGCGGCCATCGTCGCGCAGACCCGGCCAGACCGGCTCCCGTCCCCTCGGCGGAATGAGCAGCCGCACATGCATGTCGCTGCTGACAAAGGGCGTGGCATCCGCACAGGCAACGATCACGCGCCGCATATGCGGTGTCACGTCCTTTGCCGACACGACCGTCACCTCGTGAAGGTTGGCGAGCCGCGTGCGCGGCGCCGGTTCGGACCAGGTAAGTTCGAACGGCTCGTCTCCGGCAAAGTAGAAGAGATGCTCGGCGATGACGGTGCGGCTGATCTGGAGTGCATCCTGCGTCGGGCAGGCCAACTCGATCAGAAGCTTGCCATCCTCCAGGCGCATATGCGCGGTGCCGGTTTCGCTCGTGAGCAGCGCGGTACCAGCGGTGCGCTGAACCTCTGCGTGTTCGACGAAGTGCTCACAGACCTCGTCGAGCATCCGTTCGGCATCCTTCGGCAGTGCCATGCCGGAAAGTTTGAATTCCGCGACTGCGGTCATGACGGGTCCTCGCTCTCGAATGCCCGGATCCGGGCGGTATCGTTCTTGCCGGCAGTACCGGCCTGCCCTGTGACCATCCGATGTCGTCCGATCGGCAACATGGTCGGCCGCCCGGATGTCGGGTCGGTGATGATGCGGCTTTCCAGGCCGAAGACCTGCCGCACGTTTTCTTCCGTCAGCACATCCTCCGGCCTGCCGGAGACATGCAGCCGGCCATCCGTCATGGCGACGAGGTGGTCCGCATAGCGTGCCGCCAGGTTTAGGTCGTGCAGCACCATGACGATCGTGGTGCCGCGCGAATGGTTGAGATCGGTCAGGAGGTCCAGCACTTCGATCTGGTGGCTGATGTCGAGAAAGGTCGTCGGCTCGTCAAGCAGCAGGAGTTCCGTTTGTTGCGCCAGCGCCATGGCGATCCAGACACGCTGGCGTTGTCCGCCGGAAAGCTCGTCGACCGGTCTTTCCGCGAGATCGACGGTGCGCGTTGCCGCAAGGGCGGCGGCAACGGCTTCGTCATCCTCGCGCGTCCAGCGGGAGAACACGCCCTGGTGGGGATGCCGCCCGCGGCTGACGAGATCGGCAACAGCTATGCCTTCCGGCGCAATCGGCGATTGGGGCAGGAGGCCCAGGGTGCGCGCCAACTCGCGGGAGGGGATGCGGTGGATCGATTTGCCATCGAGCAGCACATGCCCCTGCTGCGGAGACAAGAGGCGTGACATCGTGCGCAGCAGCGTGGACTTGCCGCAGGCATTGGCGCCGACGATCACGGTGATGCTGCCCGGGGGAATGGCGAGGTCCAGCCCCTCGAGAATGCGGGTGTCGCCATAGCCGGCGGAGAGCCGGCTTGCGACAAGGGCGTGGGGTTTCATAGCGACCCTCCGGATCGGTTGACGCGCACGATCAGGAAAATCAAGTAGGGGGCACCCAATGCGCCGGTGACCACGCCCACGGGATAACGGCTCGGCAGCAGGAACTGACCGCAATAGTCGCCCACCAGCACGAGCACGGCGCCCACCAGAGCGGCAGGAACGAGAAGCGATCCGTTGTTCCCGACGATCCGGGCGGCGATCGGCCCCGACAGGAAGGCGACGAAGGCGATCGGCCCGGATATGGCGGTGGCACTGGCGATCATGCCGACGGCGGCAATGATGATCAGCACCCGCGTTCGGGAGACCCGGACGCCCAGCGCTGCGGCGGTGTCATCCCCCAGTCTCAGGGCTTCGAGATCGCGCGTACGGCTCAGTAGCAGGCCGCCGAAGACGACGAGGGATGCTATCAGGGGCAGCGTCTGGCCGAGTTGTGCACCGTTGACGCTGCCGGTCAGCCAGCGCAAGGCGTCCTGCAGGCTCCAGGCCGGGGCGGTGGAGAGGATGTAGGCGATGACGCTTTCCAGCATGGCGGAGACGCCAATACCGACGAGAATGAGGCGCGTGCCGGCAACGCCGTTGCGGAACGACAGCCCGTAGACCAGGAGTGCCACGCCGAGCCCGGCGCCGACCGCGAGGATCGATACCATCGGTCCCCTCAGGCCGAGGACGACAATGGCGAAGACCGCCGCGGCGCTGGCGCCCCAGCTGATGCCGATAATGTCGGGGCTGGCCAGCGGATTGCGCAGCATGATCTGGAAGGCAACGCCTCCCAGCCCGAAACTGAGGCCTGCGAGGATTGCCAGAACCGCGCGCGGCAACCGGAGTTGGCCGACCGTGAACGCAACGCCCGCCACGTCTTCGCCCATCAGGACCCGCAGGATGTCCAGAGGCGGCGTGAACGATTGCCCAAACAGCAGGGTGATGACAAAGGCTGCGGCCAAAAGAGCGAGAAGAACGGCGACGACCAGCCTGTGCCGGCGGGTGCGGCGGCGGCGGTTGTCGACGATAGTGTCGGTCACGGGCGCAAGAAGCATGGTCACAGGTCCCGGACCCGCTGGCGGCGTACGATCCAGATGAAGAATGGTGCGCCGATGAAGGCGGTGACGATGCCGACATCGAGTTCGCCCGGCCGCGCTATGATGCGACCGACGATATCGGCGGCGAGCAGCAGGCAGGCGCCGCCGAGCGCGGAAAACGGCAGCAGCCATCGATGGTCGCCCCCGACCAGCAGGCGATTGAGATGCGGCACGATGAGGCCCAGGAAGGCGATCGGACCGCAGATCGCCGTTGTCGCTCCGCAAAGAAGGATAGCGCCGAACGCGGCGACCGCACGGGTGAGCGCGACGTGCTCGCCGAGGCCGGCAGCGACGTCGTCGCCGAGGGCAAGGGCGTTCAGCTTGCGCGCACAAAGCAGGCTGATGACAAAGCCCACCGCCAGGAAGGGCAGGACAGGGTAGATGCGCTCGAAGGTCGCGCCGCCAACGCCGCCGATCTGCCACGCCCGGATGCCGCCGGCGATATCGTTGCGCGGCAACACGACCGCGATGACCAACGACGAGAAGGCGACGGAGGTTGCGGCCCCGGCAAGTGCCAGCTTGAGCGGCGTCGCGCCGCCGCGCCCGAGCGAGCCTATGACATAGACGAAGACCGCTGCAGCGCCGGCGCCGAGGATTGCCGTGAAGATGTAGGCATGGATCGTATCGATGCTGAACCAGGCAACGCCGACCACGACCGCGAGCGAAGCCCCCATATTGACGCCGAGAATGCCGGGATCGGCAAGCGGATTGCGCGTGACACCCTGCATGATCGCACCAGCGAGGCCGAGCGCGGCGCCCGCCAGAAGACCGAGCAGCGTGCGCGGAATCCGCATGGCCACCGCTGCCTGGCCGATCGTCTCGACCTGCCCGCCGAGCGCGGCGGCAATATCGTCAAAGCCGACGTCGCGCGTGCCGACCGCGACGGACAGGGCTGAGAGCAGCACGAGCATGGCGGCAAGCGAGAACAGCCACAGGGCGTGCAGGCGACGCGAGCGCCCAGCAAGCCGCGGCATGCCCTGTGCCTTGGCAGCCTGCGCCGTCATTGCGCCTTCCCGGCGGCTTCGGCAAGAAGCCCGACATAGTCCTTCAGCACCCAGGAGATCGAAAGCGGTGTCGGGTTGGCGGCGGTTCCGACCGGATTCTGGGCAAGCATGACGAGGGCATCCTTGCGAACCGCGGGCATGTGCGAAAGAAGCAGGTCGCCTTTCACGGCGTCGAGCAGCGGCGTGCTGCCATAGCTCACCACGATGTCGACATCGCCGAAGGCATCGACCCGTTCGGCACTGACGCTGGCTGCAAACTGGCCCGGCTTCGTCGCCTCCAGCACGCTTTTCGGGGATACCAGCCCGAGGTCGGTGAAGAATTTTACCCGTGTGTCGTTGGCCGTATAGAAATTGACCGTGCTGAGGTTCGTCACGTCGAGATGGGTAACGAAGATGGCCGACTTGCCCTTCAGGACGGGGTAGTCCGCGACCGTATCGGCAATCTCTTTCTCGATGCGGCCGATCAGCGCTTCGCCCTCGGCAGCCAGGCCGAGGCCCGTGCTGTTGAGGCGGATCATCTCGCGCCAGTCCGTCGACCACGCGGAGCCGGGATAGGCCACGACCGGGGCGATCTGGCTCAGCGTATCGTAGTCCGACTGACTCAGTCCGGAATAGGCCGCGAGGATGACATCCGGTCTCGTCGCGGCGACCGCTTCGAAATCTATTCCGTCGCCCTCGTCGAACAGTACGGGCGCTGCGCCCTTCAAGTCAGCCAATTTGTCGGCAACCCAGGGAAGCAGCCCGTCGCCGTTGTCATCGCCGAAATTGGCTGCGGCAAACCCGACGGGCACGATGCCGAGCGCGAGCGGGACCTCGTGGTTTGCCCAGGCGACCGTCGCCACCCGCTCAGGCTTTTTCGTGATCGTCGTCGTGCCGAAGGCGTGTTTGATGACGATGGGATAGGTGGTGTCGTCAGAAGCCCGGGCGTTGCCGGAGGTGAGTGCCCAGAGGCATGCGATGAACAGTGCTGCGCAAAAACGCAAGAGCCGCGGCATTGGCGAAACCCTCCATGGTCCTTAAAGTGGAGTTTCCGTTTCAGGTTCACCGGGCGGCGTCAAGGCGAATGCCCATGTCTTTCCCGGAGAGCCGCGAAGTTTCCGTAGTTTCCTACAAAACCGGGGGAATCTACAATACTAGACTGGATATCTCAAGTTATTGACGCCCCCAAGGAACATCGCACCGCTGCACCGGTCTGAGAGGGGCTTGAGGCTGTGAGGGCAATTGTGTTCCGGCTGGTCTCGACATGCCAACGGTTTGCCGGCTGCCAGCGAGCGCAACTCAATTCTGGATTCGATGATGAACATCAAGCAAACTAGCGACGACAAGCGGCTGCATCTTACCCGGTGCAGAAACGTGATGCTTCTCGGCTGCACGGCCCTCGTCGCCCTGACACCGGCTTCTTTGCGCGCACAGCAGGCGGAGGCGGGCTCCGCAACGGTTCTGGAAACGATTGTCATCGAGGGCAACGGCACCACCGTAAACTACGACAATGATGCGAGGTCGATCGTGGCGACGAAGACCTCGAGCGGCAGCAAGATGGCGACCGAGATTCTCAATACGCCAGCGTCGGTTTCCGTGATTACCGCCAAGGAAATCCAGCAGCGTGGCGCAACGAGTGTCGAGCAGGTGCTGGACTACACCGCGGGCGTCACAACAGACTTTTACGGTTCGGACGACCGGTACGACTACTTCAAGATTCGCGGGTTCGACGCCTATACCTATCGCGACGGCCTCACGCTCGGCGCGCCGTTCGGCGGCATCCGGGAAGAGCCCTATGCCTTTGAGCGCGTCGAGGTTCTCAAGGGTGCCAACTCCACGGTCTTTGGTGTTTCCGATCCCGGCGGGGCGGTTAACTACCTCACCAAGCGCCCGAAGAGCGAACGGTTCGGCGAAGTCTACGTGACAGGTGGCTCGCCCCAACATGCGTCCACCGGGTTCGATTTCGGCGACAACCTCACCGAAGACGATACGTTGTCCTATCGCCTGACGGGCAAATTTCAGAATGGCGAGAAGGAATACGACTTCTCCAACGACGACGAAAAGTTCCTCATGGGCGGCCTGACCTGGCGCCCGACCGATGTGACGACGCTGACGGTTGTCTTCGACCACCTCAATAGGGACAGCGTGCCCGGCGGCGGCGGCCATCCGGTGGGCTACAATCTCGACAGGAGCCTTTTTCTAGGCGAGCCCAACTACAATTATGACGTCACCAACAGGAACACGGTAAGCGTCATGTTCGACCACGACTTTGGCTCCGGTCTGACGTTCAACACAAATGCGCGGTACAGCAAGTCGAAAACCGGCTTCGGCTACGCCTATGTCTATGAACCGGTTGATAACGGCGACACCAGAGCCGACCGATACTTCTTCGGCAATGCCGGCGTGGATTCCGAGTTTATCATCGATGCACACCTGCAGTACGACGCCAGTATCGATTTCGTCGACACCCGTACACTGGTCGGTGTCGAATACAGCCGGCGCGACGGAGACAATGATCTCTACTACGACGTAGCGCCGAGCATCGACTGGACCGACCCGGACTATAGCGGGCGGCCGACATATGCGGGGCCCTATAGCAGCACGAACAGCAAGCGGAATACGAAGGCTCTCTACCTTCAGCAAGACTTGACCCTCTGGGACAAGCTGACGGCCTCGATCGGCGTGCGCAACGACTGGATTGATGTTGAGGAGTACAACAAGCTCACGGCGGTCAACAGCCAGGGTGACTTCAGCGAACTGACCACCCGCGTCGGTCTGAGCTATAAGATCACGGACGAGCTTGCGCCCTTCATCAGCTATGCCGAATCCGTCGCTCCGCCGGATGTAGGCATCGAGCCGCAGCGTGGCGAACAGTATGAAGTGGGCATCAAGTACCAGCCATCAGGTTTCCCGGCGCTCTTCTCGGCATCCATCTTTGATCTGACGAAAAGCAATGTGACCGTTACCGTGCCAGGGACGCCGCCGGTGCGCGAGACGATCGGCGAAGTGCAGGTGCGCGGCGTCGAGCTGGAAGCGAAGGCGGAGTTCGCGAACAATTGGAGTGTGACGGCCGCTTATACCTACCTGGACTCCAAGATTGTGGAAGACGGCCAGCTGCCTGCGCTGAGCAACGAGGGCAACCGCTTTGCCATGGTGCCCGAACATATGGCCTCCCTATGGCTCAATTATCTTCTTGAGGGCGAAGGTGCGCGTGGCGACATGACCTTTGGTGTGGGCGCGCGCTACAAGGGATCATACTTCCTCAACGACGCGAACACGGCGAAGGCCGACAGCAGCATCGTGTTCGATGCGGCCTTTACCTACAAGGTCTTCGAGAACACGTCGTTCGAGTTGAATGCCAGCAACATATTCAACGAGAAGCATGTTGCAAACGGCGGCTTTGGTGCGGATTTTTACAATCCGGGCCGTGCGGTCTACGCGACGCTGCGCCAGACCTGGTGATGAATGCGCGCCGCCCGAAGCCTTTTGGGTGGGCGTGACGTCTCTAGTCGAACTGCTGCATCCGCCGCCACGCGGCGGGTGTTCCTCCGACGATCTGCCGGAAGGCTTTCGTCAGATGTGCCTGATCGGAGAAGCCGAGCTGGGCGGCGATGTCCGTTATGCTCAGTTGGCTCTCCACAAGCAGCTTTTGTGCAAGGTCGATGCGCCTGGCGAGCTGCCACTGTAGCGGCGTTTTGCCGGTCGTCTGCTTGAAGACATTGGCAAACCAGCTTTCGGAAAGACCGACCGTTTCGGCCATTTCGGCGACGCTCAGCCGGCCATCGCTGCGCGTGTTGACGTGCATGATGAGCTTGTTCAGCTGCGCCTGGGTCAACCTGCCATTGGGAAGTTCCGTTCCGTGGTCAGAAATATCGAGCAGACCGCTGACGATGCTGCCAACAAGGCTTTCCGCATAAACCGCGTGTTTCGTCGGGGTGGAGACCTCGTCGACCAGCAGGCCCGCCAATGTTTCGATCGCTCCGACATCCTGGATCTCGACCGGGCGGCGAAGGGCCGAGAGCGCGCAGGACATGCCGACCGAAGGCGACAGGAAGCGCAGCATCCGGTCCTTGTGAAGGTGCAGGTCCAGATGGGAAAAACGGTGCGAGGACGTGAAGCTGGTCCAGAGCGGCACGCCGGCAGGCACATAGACCGCCCGCGTCATGGGGCGGGCGTGCGCAGCCATTCCGCCTTCGCGGTTGGTCATCTGGATGAACGGCGACACGTCGCTGAAGAAAATCACGATGCGTGGATCGGGGGACAGATAGTATCCCTTTGCCCCGGATTGGCCTTCGGCATCCCAGAAAACGCCCACCAGACCATCAAGGCTGCGCCATTTGACCGGCGCGAGGACCTTGATGCCCTCGGTATAGCAGGTCATCGCGTGCAGATAACTCACCGTTTGAAGCCGTTCTTCTTCATCGAATGCCGTGCGCCTCGTCCATCTCGACTGGCTTAAAGATGATGAAAACTATCATGTTTCTATGTCGAGACAAGGAAAGAATGCGATCCGCCTGCGGCCAAGCGTCTTCGTCCCGGGTTATCAAGAGCGGCCGCCCGGGTAGGCATTTGCAGCAATGACGCCTTCAGGCACCCTCAAGGACGTGAGATTTCCGCCTCCATCTCTGCGATGTCCTGGAAGCGATCGGCAATGCGGGCGTGGGGACGCCCGCCGTCTGCGGCCGCGATGGCGACGACGATTTCGTCCGGGTGTGGGGCGTCGGCGATCTGATAGTTCGCAGTCAGGAAATGGGAACGCTTGCCGTTCTCGCTCTTGTGCATCATGGGCAGGGAAAGCAGCGCGCCGGGCGCGTTGCGCGTGTTGGCGAATTCCAGGTAGTTGGTGCCGCCGATCGCATCGCGGAACGGATTGCCGAAGCGAAGCGTGTGGATCATCGCCGAGGCATGTTCGATTTCGCCGTTGACGCCGACGGCGGCAGCTTTTCCGCAGGCTTCGATGGTCTCCGCCGGCATCTGCGCCAGCAAGCGGCGGGTCATTTCCGTGCTGAGCGGCCCGGCAATGCGGATGATCTCCGGCCGGAGGTCCTCGACGAAGCCCCGGCCGGCCCAGGGGTTGCGGATGATGGCGGCGACGACAACGACATTGAACGGCCGCGGCGCGGCTTTTCCGCCTTCGATATGGGTCTCCTCGAGGAAGGTGCAGATCTTTCGGATGTCGAGGGCCATGTCGTTTCCACCGTCTGTTGAACTTGCCGCAACCTAGCGTATGGCCGCGCCTGGTCTTCCTCGTGTCCAGAGGAGTGGAGCAGCATGTCCTCCTCTGAAAACAAGTAGATTTCAACGCCGCCGCGCCGCATTATCACTGTCCTGCAACGAGGATGCGCGGCGCGTTGGATCAGAAATCACGGATACTGTCGCTTCGCGATGTCGCGAGCCAGATCAACAGCGGTGGCGATCTGTCGACCGTGCTGCAGCATCTCATCGCGGCCGCCTGCCGGCACGCCAACTGGGCGCTCGGCTCCATCATGGGAATCGATGCGGCGCACGGCTATGCCCATGTGATCGTGCGGCATGATCCCACACTCCTCCAGCGCGACCTGCCGGACCGCTGGGAGCTGGCGACCAGCCCATCGCTCATCGCGCTCCAGCGCAACGAACCCGTCTATATTCGCGATGCGCGGGAGAGCGAAGAATTCCCCGGCTATCGCAAGGAGGCATTCGAGCGCGACTACCGGACGGTGCTGGTCATGCCGATGGACTGCGCGGATGCGGAAGGCCGACCGATGGTGCTGAGCGTCATCGCCCGCACGGTGACCGAGGTCACGGAGGACGACCTCGCCTTCCTCGGAACGATCATCCACCTTGGCGCGATCGCCGTCGAAAAGCAGCACCGTCTTGCGGCGGAAAAGCGCGGGTCGGAGCGGCTCGTCCGGGCGCTTGCGGCACATACCTCGCTGTTGGAGCACGTGCTCAGCGACGGCTCCGTCTCATCGCTCGCAGCGATGGTGGGAAGGCTGTTGCCCAACCCGCTCGTCGTCGTGGATTTTACCGTCAACCAGGTGATCGCCGGGCGCTCGCCGCTGGCGACGGATTTCGACGATGCCGCCTGGCAGGCGGCGGCGCCGACGATCTTTGCCCGCGTGCTCATACGCGCGGCGCGGGAGGCGGTGGAGCGCGGCAGCACCGAAACCACACCGATTTTCCTTGAGGATGGCGTGCGGCGGCTGCGCGTCTCCGCCCGCGTAGAACCGCTGATGGTCGACCGCCAGCTGGTCGGGGCGCTGGTGATCTTCCCCTTCGCGGCTGCTGAAGGCGAGCTGGACCAGTTAATGCTGGACAGTGCGAAATTCGCACTCAGCGTCCAGATGATGCGCAGCTTCCTGCGTTTCCGCTTCGAGACGCGCACGCAAAGCGAGCTTTTCTTCGAGATCGTCGAGCGGCGCTGGCGTGATGCGGCCGATATTGGCCAGCGTGCCGCGCGGCTCGGGCTTGATCTGTCGCTGCCGCAGCAGATGATTGTGGTCGATTTCCCGGAGCGGGCCAAGGCTTTCGGCGGTGGTTCCATCGATGTGGAGCACACGCTGTCGCGCATCATGCAACAGGCCTCGATCGAGGCCGGACTTGTGGCGATCGATGGCGGCGTCGTCTGCCTCATGAAACATGAGGCTGGGCCACGGCAGGAGCGCACCACGAAACTCATGCGCCGCATCGCCGACGAGCTTGGCCGCTATCTCGGTGAGCCGCCGATCGTGGTTGCCGGAAGCCGTTGCAGCGGTCTCGATGATTATGCCACGGCCTGGGAACGATGCACCCGGATGATCCGCATCGGCCGCTCCTTCGGGTTGACGGGCGCGCTCTCCACGCAGGATTTCGGGCCGTTGCCGATGCTTGTTTCCGCTGCCGATGTCGGCGACGTGCGCAGTTTTGTGCGCGATAGCGTCGGGGCGATCGCCGAGCACGACCGGGAGAACGGCACGCCCTATCTGGAAACACTTTCCGCCTATCTGGAGGAAGGCTGCCGCAGCCAGGCCTGCGCGGACCGCCTCGGCCTGCACGTCACGACGCTGCGCTACCGGCTGGCGCGCATTCAGGAACTCTTCGGCATCGACGTGGAAACGCCGGAACGACGCTTTTCCGTGGAACTTGCGCTTCGTCTCCACAGTGTCATCGACAATCACGCCTTCGGTGAGCGCTGAACGCGCAAAGGCCTTTGCCGCCCCTATTGTCTCTCCTCCGAACCGCAGCAGAACAACACCATCGTCTCCTCTGTTCAGCGGGAAGAGCCCGCCGCCCGCGCCGGGTAGCGTCCTCCCAACGAAATGAGGAGAGAGATTGCGGGCATGGCGGATGAGGCGACAGCACAGGACGCACCGATCGACCCCGTCGCGCTTCGCCGCGCCTTCGGCACCTTCGTCACCGGCGTCACGGTCCTCACCACCTGCGAGGCCGACGGCACGCCGCGTGGCATGACGGCCAATTCCTTCACCTCCGTCTCGCTAGATCCGCCGCTCCTGCTCGTCTGTGTCGCCAAGTCGGCGTCCAGCTATGCCACCTTCACCGCGGCGAACTGTTTCGCAGTCAACATCCTGCATGAAGGTCAGGTCGATGTCTCGGCGACCTTCGCCTCCAAGTCGCCGGACAAGTTCCAGTCCGTCAACCATGACCGGGTACATACGGGTGCGCCGGTGCTGACCGACAGCCTGACCTGGTTCGATTGCAGTCTCACCAGTTCCGTCGATGCGGGCGATCATGCGATCCTGATCGGCCAGGTGCGCGCCTTTGGCACCAGCCCGACAGCACCGCTCGGCTTCTGTCGCGGGCGCTATGCCAGCGTGAAGGACCCGCTGCCGGCCGGCTGGCTTGCTTCACACGGCATGATCATCGGCTATCTCATCGAGGCTGGCGACGGGTTGTTGCTGTGCTCGGACGGCAAAGGGGGGTGGGTGCTGCCCTCTGCGCGCCGCCGCAAGGCCGACCGCGAACTGGTGCTGGACGGCGGCGATGCGCTGCGCCTCGTGCCGGAGGAAACCTTCCTTTATTCCGTCTTCGACGTTGCCGACAGCGATCCCGGATATCTCGTCTACCGGGCGCGGCTGGCCGGCGAGGGTCCGCAGATCAGCCTGCCCGACACCCTGCGTTTCTTTCCCGTCGAGGACCTGCCTTACGACGCAATCGCCACCCACGAACTGCGCTCCATGCTGCGGCGCTATGTGCAGGAGCGCCAGGCGGGTCGTTTCGGCATCTACATGGATTCCGACGACGGCGGCCGCGTCGCGATGATTGACGGGCGGGCTCGCGCCTGGCTCCAGGCCTCCCAAGACCAAGGACAATGACATGAAGACGACAGTCAGCACCATCGAAGGTTCGCGCCAGCAGCTGTTCATCGGCGGTGAATTCGTGGCGCCAAAGGGCGGCAATTATATCCGGAGCTATGATCCGACGACGGGCGAGCCCTGGTACGAATTTGCCGAAGCCGATGCGGATGATGTGGCGATCGCTGTCGCCGCCGCAGGCGCAGCCTTCCTCAATCCCGATTGGCGGCGCATGACGCAGACCGACCGCGGTGCTCTGCTGCGGCGCCTCGCCGAACTCGTCCGCGCCAATGCCGATGCGCTCGCCGAAATCGAGACGCGCGACAATGGCAAGCTCCTGAAAGAGACGCGCGCCCAGATGCGCGCCATGCCGGACAGCTATCACTATTTCGCCGGCATGGCCGACAAGCTGCAGGGCGATACGATCCCGATCAACCGGCTCGACACGCTGAACATCAACCTGCGCGAACCGCTCGGCGTCGTCGGCATGATCACGCCGTGGAATTCTCCGCTGATGCTTTTGACCGGCACGCTGGCGCCGTGCCTTGCCATCGGCAACACCGTCGTCATCAAGCCGTCCGAGCATGCCACGGCGTCCACGCTGGCGCTTGCCGAACTGATCCACGAAGCGGGCTTCCCGGCGGGTGTGGTCAATGTGGTGACGGGCACTGGCCAGAGCGCAGGCGAAGCGCTGACCCGTCATCCGGGCGTTGCGAAATACGTCTTCACCGGCAGCACGGCGACGGGCCGGCGCATCGCCGGCAACGCAGCACAGAACCTAGTTCCCTGCTCCATGGAGCTTGGCGGCAAGTCGCCCCACGTCGTCTTCGGCGACGTCGATATCGAACATGCGGTCAACGGCGTCGTCTCCGGCGTCTTTGCCGCGGCGGGCCAGACCTGCGTCGCCGGCTCGCGCTGCTTCGTCGAGGCGAGCGTCTACGACAGGTTCATCGATGCACTCGTTGCCCGCACACAGCGCATCCGGGTGGGCCTGCCAACGGTCGAGGATACCGATGTCGGCCCGCTGGCGCTTGCCGACCAACTGTCGAAGGTCGCGGCCTATGTCGCCTCGGGCGTGAAGGAGGGTGCGAAAGTCGCCGTCGGCGGCGGGCGACCGCAGAAGGCCGATCTTGCGCCGGGCGGCTGGTATTTCGAGCCGACGGTCATGGTCGATGCCCAAAACGACATGGCCTTCATGCGCGACGAGCTCTTCGGCCCCGTCGTGGGCGTCATGCCCTTCCGTGACGAGGCGGAGATGATCGAACTGGCCAACGACACGCGCTACGGCCTCGCTTCCGGCATCTGGACGAAGGACATCGACCGGGCGCTGCGCTTTGCCAACCGCATCGAGGCGGGGACGGTCTGGATCAACACCTACCGCTCCGCCTCCTTCATGTCGGCCAATGGCGGCTTCAAGGAAAGTGGCTACGGCCGGCGCGGCGGCTTCGAGGTCATGCACGAGTTCTCGCGGCTGAAGAACGTCATCATCGACTATTCCGGCGCCATGCAGGATCCCTTCGTCATCCGCCTCAAATAATCAGCATCGAAAGGCAGAACCATGAAGTTCGCAGTCTCGCTCACGATGGAACGCTTCTCGCCGGATGTGCCGATGGCCACGGTGAAGAACAACCTCCTGACGCTGGCCCGCATGGCAGACGAGGGCGGTTTCGAGATGCTCTGGACGGCGGAGCACCACACGCTCGAATGCACGATCTCGCCGAACCCGTTCCAGACGCTCGTCTGGCTGGCGCAGCACACGGACAATATCCGGCTCGGCACTTCGACGCTGGTCGCGCCCTACTGGAACCCGATCCGGCTCGCCGGCGAATCCGCGCTCTGTGATCACCTGACGAACGGCCGCCTGGAATTCGGCATCGCGCGCGGTTCCTACCAGTACGAATTCGACCGGATGGCTGGCGGCATGCCGCAGCAGGAGGGTGTCGCCTATCTGAAGGAGCTGGTGCCGGCGGTGAAGAAGCTGTGGGCCGGCGACTATGCCCATGACGGACACTACTGGAAGTTCCCGGTGACCGCCGCCGTGCCGAAACCGTTGCAGCAGCCGCATCCGCGCATCTGGGTCGCCGCGCGTGACCCCGGCACCTTCGACTGGGCAATCGCCAACGGCGCCAGCATCCTTTCGACGCCGCTTTCCGCTCCGGCCGCGGAAATCCAGGTTCTTTCCGACAAATTCCACCGGGCCGTGGCGGACCATCCGGAGGTGCCGCGTCCTCGTTTCATGATGCAGCGGCGCACCTGCGTCTACGATCGGCCGGACGGCTGGGAGAGGGCCGTGCAGCACAGCATGGATTATGGCCGCGCCTTCGAGAACCTGATGCAGAATGTCGGTACCGTGCAGGACGGTTTTCCGGAGGCTGTGCCGTATGAATCCGTGCGGGGCAAGGAAAACTACAATCCGGAAAACATCCGCAAGAACCTGATGTTCGGCACGCCGGACGAGGTGATCGAGAAGCTGATGGTCTTCGAGGCGGCTGGTGTCGATCAATATTGCCTCGGCCTCACCTTCAACCTGCCCTTCGAACTGCAAAAGCGCACGATCGAGCTTTTCGTGAAGGAAGTCATGCCCGTCTTCGCCGCGCGCGAAAATGAGCGCAAACGGGCAGTTGCGGGGCGTTGACGATGGGGAAGGCGCTGGAGCACAGGGTCGGCGAGGTTACGCTCAACTATCGCCTCGATGGCAACGGCGGCGAACCGCTCGTCTGCATTCATGGGGTCGGTTCCTATCTGGAGGCTTGGTCGGGCGTGGTGGAGCGACTGAAGGACCGCTTCACGATCCTCACCTTCGATCTCAGGGGACACGGCCGGTCGAGCCGCATCAAGGGACGCTACGAGATTGATGATTTCGTCGCCGAGACGCTGGCGCTTGCCGACAAGGCCGGTTTCTCGACCTTTAACCTTGCCGGTTTTTCGCTCGGCGGCCTGATCGCCCAGCGCCTCGCGCTGACGCATCTTCCGCGGCTGCGGCGGCTTGTGCTGCTCTCCACGGTCGCCGGCCGGACGCCGGAGGAGCGCGAGCGCGTTCTGGCGCGGCTCGCGGCCCTGCAGGCCGGTACGCCATCCGACCATCACAATGCCTCGCTGTCCCGCTGGCTGACGGAAGGTTTCCAGGACGCGCACCCCGACACCATCGCCTGGCTTCGGGCGCGCGATGCGGAGAACGACCCGGATTGTTACACTTCCGCCTACCGGGTGCTCGCAGAAACGGATTTCGGCGGTTTTCTCGACCAGATCCGCTGCCCGACCCTGATTGCAACCGGTGAGGACGATGTGGGCTCCAATCCGCGCATGGCCCGTTACATGCACGAGCGCATTCCCGGTTCGACGCTCGCCATCTTCCCCGGCCTGCGCCATTCGATCCTGATCGAAGCCCCGGACGTCGTGGCAGACACAATGGCTACGTTCCTGACAGAGGCGGAGGCAGACCATGGATGAAGCGCTCCGCAAGCAGGGCGAGGCCGTGCGGCGACGCGTGCTCGGCGATGACTATGTGGACCGCGCCACAAAAGGCGCGGATGCCTTCGCCGCGCCCCTGCAGGATCTCTTGAATGAATATTGCTGGGGCATGGCCTGGACGGATGACGGCCTCGATCTCAAGCAGCGCAGCCTCCTCAACCTCGGCATGCTGGCGGCAAGCAACCGCATGCACGAATTCGGCCTTCATTTTCGCGGCGCGATCCGCAATGGCCTGACGGACAGGGAACTCCAGGCGGCGCTGGTGCAGATCGCGGTCTATTGCGGCGTGCCAGCCGGCGTCGAGGCCTTTCGTGTGGCGCGCGCCGTGCGGGCCGAGATGGCCGGGGAGGGCGCGGCTTGATTTCCGTCATTTCGGCGGAGCCCGGCGGCAGGCGCTGCTTGGGAACGCCGGAAGACCGGATCGGCCACAGGCCGCAAGATTATTCACAACGGCGGGAAGAGGAAGCCGCGCCGTCCACGAAGCAACAATAGACAGAGGGAACAACACATGATGAAAATTTCGACAGTTGCGGCACTCGCCGCCTCCATTGCTCTTTCGCTTGCCGCCGTGCCCGCCAAGGCCGGCGAAGTGCTGGACCGCGTGCTCGCCGCCAAGACGCTGAAGATCGCTACCGACGCCAACTGGGCGCCGCAGTCCTTCGTCAACGACAAGAACGAGATGGATGGCTTCGACATCGATATCGCCAAGGAGATCGGCAGGCATCTCGGTGTTTCCGTCGAATTCGTAACGCCGGGTTGGGACATCATCACCGCCGGCAAGTGGCAGGGCCGCTGGGACATGCATGTCGGGTCAATGACGCCGACCAAGGCACGCGCCGAACTCTTCGATTTCCCGGCCGTCTATTATTACACCCCCGCAGCTGTCGCCGTGTACAAGGACAGCAAGGCTGGAAAGCTGGAGGATCTCGAGGGCAAGAGGGTGGGCGTGACGGCGACCTCGACCTTCGAGGCCTATGCCAACCAGGACCTGACGCTGGATGCCGCCGGTGCGCCGGCCTTCACCTACGCGTTCAAGCCAAGCGAGGTGAAATCCTACGCCAACACGACGACCGCCTTCGATGACCTGCGCCTTGGCGATGGCACACGTCTTGACGCCGTCGTTTCTTCGTTGCCGAGCATCCTCGATGCTGAAAAGGCCGGCTATCCGATCAAGCAGCTCGGCAAGCCGGTGTTCTTCGAGCCGCTGGCGGTCGCTGTCGAACACGGCGACACGGAGTTGAGCACAAAGATCGCCGAGGCCGTCAAGGCCATGCAGGCGGATGGCACGCTGAGCAAGCTGTCCGTCAAGTGGTACGGCGTCGACTACACGGTCACCCAGTAACATCCACCGGTGCGCGGTCCGGCTTGCCGGGTCGCGCCCAATCCTGAAGGAGCGGAGATGCTGTATCCGGATACCGTCGAATCCGACGTTCTTGTCCACAAGCCCTGGTTCGTCGCCGGTCTGTTCGCGGTGGTTTTCGCCATCTTTCTTGCGTTCGACCTGACGGGAACATCGCTTGGCGACCTGATGCGACCGGTGATCGGCGATCCCGCCGAAAGCGGTGCATACGGCCGTTTTGCCATCGCCTTCGTCATTGCTGTGACCTTGTGCTTCAACATCGTGCTGATCGGCTTTGCGCCGCTGAAGGTGCAGGTCGCGGTCGTCTGGTCCGAGCTGCTGCTGCTCTTCCTCGCCTTTTTCGCGACCTTCAATCTCAGCCTGCCGTTCATGGCCGAGAAGCTGCCTTTCCTCGTCACGCAGGGCCTTTTCACGACGATCTATGTCTCCGCGATCTCGATCGTCATCGCGTCGGCCATCGCCGTCCTTGGTGCGGTCGCAAAATTGTCGACCAATGGCTTTGCCTATGCGATTGCGAGCTTCTACACGTCGTTCTTCCGCGGCCTGCCGCTCCTGATGCAGGTCTATCTCATCTATCTCGGCCTGCCGCAGATCGGCTTCGTCATCGATGCGGTGCCCGCCGGTATCCTGGCGCTCTCACTCTGCTATGGCGCCTATATGACGGAAATCTTCCGTTCCGGCATCCAGAGCATCGACCGCGGCCAGTGGGAGGCCTCGCGCTCCATCGGCTTCGGATTCGGCGTCACCATGCGCAAGATCATCCTGCCGCAGGCGCTGCCCGTCATCATTCCGCCGACCGGCAACCAATTCATCTCCATGCTGAAGGATAGCTCGCTCGTCTCGGTCATCGGGGTCTGGGAACTGATGTTCCTGGCACGCACGCTCGGCCAGAAGAGCTTCCAGCACATGGAAATGCTGATTTCCGCAGCCATGCTCTACTGGATCGTGTCGATTGGACTCGAACTCATCCAGTCGCGCATCGAGCGCCACTACGCGAGGAGCAAAGTGCGATGAGCGACACGATTATCGACGTGCGCAACGTTTCCAAATGGTACGGCGCCTTCCGCGTGCTGACCGATGTGAATCTCACCGTGCAAAAGGGCGAGCGCATCGTCATTTGCGGCCCATCGGGTTCGGGAAAATCGACGCTCATTCGCTGCTTCAACCGGCTGGAGGCGCACCAGCAGGGCGACATCGTCGTCAACGGCATCACCCTGCACGACAAGATGCGTGAGGTCGGCGCGGTGCGAAAGAACGTCGGCATGGTGTTCCAGCACTTCAACCTCTTCCCGCACATGACGGTGCTGATGAACTGCATGGTCGGGCCGATGTGGATCAAGGGCGTTTCCCAGGCGGAGGCCCGCAAGACGGCGCTGCAATTCCTGGAGCGCGTGCGCATTCCTGAGCAGGCGAACAAATATCCGGTGCAGCTTTCCGGCGGCCAGCAGCAGCGCGTGGCGATCGCCCGTTCGCTTTGCATGCAGCCGGCCGTCATGCTGTTCGACGAGCCGACATCGGCGCTCGATCCCGAAATGGTCTCCGAGGTGCTGGAGACGATGACGAACCTTGCCCGGGAGGGCATGACGATGGTCTGCGTCACCCACGAAATGGCCTTCGCCCGCGCGGTCGCCGACCGGGTGATTTTCATGAATGCCGGACAGATCGTCGAGCAGGGCAAGCCGGAAGACTTCTTCAACAATCCGCAGCACGAGCGCACCAAGCTCTTCCTCAGCCAGATCCTCAAACACTGAGGCGGAGTGCCCGTTTCCCGGGCCTAGAATTATCTCTTGACAAAATTTTAGACTTCAAACAGTTTCTTTACTCATAAGTAAAGAAATCGCTGAGGGGCGATTCAAATCTGGGAGAAGTCAATGCTGCAGGAGCGCATTGAGGGGAAGTGGCTTGCCTGCTTCCGGCGCGTATTCGTGCTCAATGGAATTGGCCGCGCAACGCGCGTGGCGATCGTCGCGGAGACACAGTCGCGGCCTGTGCTGGTCCAGTTGGCGGATCTCGCCTGCCACGATCTCGGCGCGGACTATTGCATGATCACCATGCCGACGCCGCGGCAGACGGCGCCTGTACCGGTCAAGTCCACCGGTACGTCGCTCGCCATCCAGGGCAACCGTGCGGCGATCGAAGCCATGAAGCAGTGCGATGTGATCGTCGACTGCACGGTGGAAGGCATGATCCATGCCGCCGAATGGCCGGAGATTGAAGCGGCCGGCGCGCGCATCCTCGTGATCTGCAACGAGCATCCGGAAATCCTCGAGCGTTGCGAACCCAAGGCGGAACTCGGCCCCAAGGTGGCGCTCGGCATCCAGATGCTGCGCGAGGCGAAGGAAATGCGCGTCACCTCTGCGGCCGGAACGGACCTCGTCATCGACCTGACGGACGCGCCCTGCGGCGGAACGCCGGGTTTCGGCACGGCGCCGGGAGCTGTCGCGCATTGGCCGGGCGGCCTTTGCCTCGCATTCCCGGGTCCGGGCACCGTCAATGGCCGTATCGTCATGGACGTCGGCGACATGAACCTGACCTTCAAAAGCTATTTGACCAGCCGTATCGATTTCACCGTCGAGAACGATTTCGTCAAGGAAATCAAAGGTGACGGATTGGATGCCGAACTCTTTCGCGATTACATGGAAGCTTGGGAGGACCCGCTCGCCTACGGGTTCTCGCATGTCGGCTGGGGCATGAACCCGGCCGCCCGCTGGGTCTCCGGCGCGCTCTACGACAAGCGCGACATGCAGGCCGTCGAATTCCGTGCCTGGGCCGGCAATTTCCTCTGGTCGACCGGCGCCAACCAATATGCCGGCCGCTTCACCGAAGGGCATTTCGACCTGCCGATGCGCAAGTGCACGATCGCGCTGGATGGCGTTGCCGTTGTGAGGGACGGCCGTCTCCAGGGCGACCTCGTTCTCTGACCGGATTTGACAAGGACTGATCATGAGCGAACCTGCAGACTACTACGACCTTTCCCGCATCCGGCCCGACGTGCTGGCGGTTCTCACCCGGATCAACGAACTCGGCCGCGAACGCTTTGCGCCGCGCGCCAAGGGAATAGACGACGAAGCGTCCTTTCCGGTCGAGAACTACAAGGACCTGGCCGCCGAGGGGGTTCTCACCCTGACGGTTCCCAAGGAGTTCGGCGGCCACGGTTTCAGCCTCGGCGAATATGCGATGGTCGGGGCGGAAATCGGCAAGTATTGCGGCGCCACCGCACTCACCTTCAACATGCACAACTCCTCGATGATGTGGTCACGGTTCATGTATGAGCTGCCCAATCTGACGGACGAGGATCGGGCCGCCTTCGCCCCGCTGCGCGAACGCCAGTTCCGTCGTGCCGTCAAGGAACAGGGCATCTATTCGCAGCCGATTTCCGAGGCCGGGCAGAACTGGACCTCCAAGCCGGCGCAGACTGCCTGCCGCAAGGTCGATGGTGGCTGGCGCATCAATGGCTTCAAGAAGTTTGCCTCGCTTGCCGGCTATTGCGACTACTATTCCATCGTCTGCACCGAGCATTTCGAGGGCATCGAGCCACGCCACGAGGACACGATGATCTTCGTCGTGCACAAGGATGTGCCGGGCCTCTCGGTCACCGGTAGCTGGGATCCGCTCGGCATGCGCGGCACCAACAGCCGTGACCTCGTGCTCAAGGATGTCTTCGTCACCGAGGACGACCTGATGATGCCGCGCGGCATCTTCATCAAGACCCTGCCGCACTGGCCGCACATGATGGCAACGCTATCGCCCACCTATATGGGCGTGGCGCAGGGCGCCTTCGATTTCACGGTCGCCTATCTGCGCGGCGAGGTGCCCGGCCAGCCGGCCGCTGACCGGCGCATGTTCGGCACGAAGCGCATCACCGTCGGCAAGATGTACACCCAGCTCGCCGCCATGCGGGCGCTGTGGTGGCAGGCTTTCATGGAGGCCCAGGGGTTTCCGACCAAGGCGCAGGTGCTGCGCATGTACGCCGCCCAGTACACTGTCATGGAAGGCGTGCAGGAGATCGCAGCGCTCGCCATCCGGACCTGCGGCGGCCAATCCATGCTGAAAACCCTGCCGCTGGAACGCATGTATCGCGATAGTCGCTGCGGGGCGCTGATGTTGCCCTACACGTCCGAAATCATGGAGGACTACCTTTCCGTCCTCACGCTCTATGACACGGACGAACTCGACAAGGCGCCCGGCGACGAGGGCGGTGCGCGCTCTTCGCTGTGGCGAGGTTCGGGCGGCACGCTCAAGGGGCTTCGCTGAGACATGGCGACGGAGCAGGTTCAGGTCATCGGGCATGTTGCGGCAGAACCTGCCGAGGTCTGGGCCATTGTCGGCAATTTCTGCGGCGCGTGGCATCCGGCGATCGCGGAAATGCGCACGGAGCGTGATGCGCGCGGCGCGCTTATCCGCGCCTTCACCGCGAAGGGCGAGGACACGCTGTATCGCGAGCAGCTCACTTACCGCTCGGACAGCGACCGGGTGCTCGCTTACACGCATCTTGAAGGCATTGCGGGCGCGGAGCGCTACGATGCCCGACTACAGGTCTTTGCCGACGAAACGGGGGGCAGCCGCATCGAGTGGTCGGCACGGCTCTCCGCTTCCGCTGACCGCGCTCCGGCCATCGCCGCCGGCACGAAGGCGATCTTCGAGATGGGCATAGCGGCTCTCGACGACCTTGCCGGGACATCGGCCTCGGATGATGTTCCCTTTGTCGAGCAGCGAGACGCAGCACTCGAAACCGTCTTCATTGCTGGTGCGCCGAAATTGGCGCTGACGGTCACGCCGCAAAGGCCGGGTCCGCTGGTGCTTTTCCTGCACGGCATAGGCGGTGCGCGGACGAACTGGCTGGCCCAGCTCCATGCGGTCGCGCCGACCCTGCGGGCTGCGTCACTTGACCTGCGCGGCTACGGCGAGAGTCGGCTCGGCCCGTCGCAAAGTACGGTGGAGGAGTATTGCGACGATATCCTGCGTGTCGTCGAGACGCTTGGCGCGGCGCGCCTTGTGCTCTGCGGTCTCTCCTATGGATCCTGGATTGCGACGTCCTTCGCCATGCGTCATCCGGACATGCTGGCGGGCCTCGTCCTGTCCGGCGGCTGCACCGGCATGTCTGAGGCCGAGGCGGCGGAACGCGAGGCGTTCCGAACGGCGCGGGAAGTGCCGCTCGATGCAGGCAAGAGGCCGACCGATTTTGCGCCTGCGGTCGTGGATGTCCTGGCAGGTCCGAATGCGGATAAGGCAGTGCGACATGCGCTGTTCACTTCCATGGCGGCCATTCCCGCTGCGACCTATCGCGATGCGCTCCATTGTTTCACCCACCCGCCGGAGCGTTTTGATTTCTCCCGGCTCACCATGCCGGTGCTGATGATGACGGGTCGGTTCGACCGGCTTGCTGCCCCCGAGGAGATCCGGGGCGTTGCCAACCGGATCGCGCAAGCGGTGCCGCGCGCCTGTGTGCGTTTCGAGGTCATCGAGGACGCCGGGCATGTCTGCAATGTCGAGCGTCCCGGCGCCTACAACAGGGTGCTCGGCGAATTCCTGTCGGAGGCCGCGCGATGACAGCTCTTCCGAAACGCCAGCAGAACCGCATCCTTCGCGAACGCCGTATCCTCGACGCAGCGCTCAAGATCTTCTCGGAGAAGGGCTTCGTCAGCGCCTCGATGGACGACATCGCGGCCGAGGCGGGGCTGACCAAGCCGACGCTCTACCAGTATTTTCCGTCGAAAGACGAGCTCTTCACGGCCATGATGACCCAGGAACGGGACCACATGCTCGAATCCTTCGAGTATCCCTCCGCCTCGGGCATGGTGGCCGAGCTCTATGCTTTCTCGTGGCACTACGCCGATGTGGTGCTGCGACCGGACATGCTGAACCTCGCCCGGTTGATCATCGGCGAAGCGCAGCGCCTGCCGGATGTCGGCCGCGCCTATCAGGCGTCGGGCCCTGACCGGGTGCTCGCCGGCATGATCACTTATCTCGAACGGCAGCGCGGGGCCGGCCGGCTCGTCTTTGACGATGCCGAGCTCGCGGCAGAAGACCTCTGGGGCCTTATCCTCTCGGCACCACGCAACAAGGCGCTGCACATTCCCGATGCCGTGCCCGATCGGGCGACCATTGAACGCTACATCCGCAACGGGCTCGGCGTGTTCCTGCGCGCCTATTCCACCGCTTCAGAAAAAGACCTCGCCGTCCTCTCATCCCTCAAGCCGCCGCCGGCCACCGAAACGGAGTGACCATGACCCTCGACGCCTACATCACCGACCCGCAAAGCCGCTTCGCTACCGTCGCGATGACCGATACGAACGGCCTGCTTCGCGGCCAGATGGTGTCGGTCCGCTCGCTGGCCGGTATAGCGCGCAGCGGCATGGGCATGTCTCCCGTCACCTTTGCACTCGATCCGACCGATGTCGTTCTCAATGTTCCCGGCGTCTCGGATGACACATCGGATTTCCACGACGATCCGTTGGTGCTGGACCCCTCCACCGTGCGGCGTCTGCCCTGGTCGAAGCCCGGGCATGACCTGTTGGTGCTGTCCAACTATGGCGGTGCCACTGCAGAACTTTGCCCGCGCTCGCTGCTGAAGCGCGTGCTGGCCCGCGCCGGGAAGGCCGGCTATGCCCCGCGTTACGGCATGGAGCTGGAATACACGCTGTTCGATGAGACGCCGGAAAGCGCGCGTGAAAAGGGCTATCGCAATCTCAAGACGGCGACGCTGCACAAGAGCCATGACCTCGTGCTCTACCAGGTGCAGCAGACGGAATGGTACGAGGCGCTGGCCGAAATCTGCGAGCCGCTGAAGATCGACCTCGCCAAGATGCATGAGGAAATCGGCGGTGGCTTCCTCGAAGCCTGCATTGCCGCGGGCACGGGATTGGAGCCTGCTGACCAACTCGTCCTCCTGAAAAATTTCGTGCGCGCACTCGCGCAGCGCCAGGGCAAATGCGTCACCTTCATGCCGCGCTGGACGGAGACTGCCGACAGCCAGTCGATCCACCTTCATGTCAGCCTCACCGACGGGGAGGGCAGAAAGGTCTTCCATGATCCCGCCGGCAAGAACGGCATGTCGCAAACCTTCCGGCACTTCATCGGCGGTCTGCAACGCTACATCGGCGACATGACGCTGATCTTCCAGCCGACGGTGAATTCCTACCGCCGCTTTGCGCCCGGTACCTTCGCCCCGCCCGGCCTGACCTGGGGTTTCGAGAACCGCACGACCTGCTTCCGCGTCGTCGGGCACGATGCGGGGTCGCTTCGCGTCGAAAACCGGTTGCCCGGCGCAGACACCAATCCCTATCTGACGGTCGCCGCGACCGTCGCGGCCGGTGTTGCCGGCATCATGGAGGGAATCGAGCCCGAGCCGGAAGTGATCGGCAACGGCTATGTGCAGGCAGGCGAGGGCCCTGATTTCGCCCGCTCCATGCCCGAGGCGATCGGCCGGCTTCGGACCTCTGCTTTTGCCAAAGACTGGCTTGGCGAGCGCTTTGTCGAAGCCTTTGCCGCCAGCCGACAGAGCCAGCATGACGAATTCTGCAAGAAAGTACCCGATGTAGAACTGCAACGCTTCTTTGACCTGGGGTAGTGCCATGAAACCAGAGCTTCGCGTACAATTCCTCGAAGGCATGAGCCGCGCGGCGACGTTCGTCGCTGTCGTGACCACCGACGGCGAGGCGGGGCGCTTCGGCGTGACGATCAGCTCGCTCACCTCGGTTTCTGCCGATGGCGACCATCCCTCGCTGCTCGCGTGCCTGCACCATATGAGCCCGGTCGCCACGGCGATCCTGAAAAACCGCGCCTTCTGCGCCAATCTCCTGCATGAGGACCAGCATCCGGTGTCCGATCTCTTCGCCGGTCGGCTTTCGGCGGGCGAACATGCGGAGCGCTTCGAGCGCACGCCCTGGTCATCAGGAAAGCTTGGGCAGCCCGCACTGGAAGGCGCGACGGCAAGCTTCCAGTGCCAAGTCGCAACCTCTGTGCTCTGGGAAACGCATCACATCATTATCGGGCGTGTCATGGACGTCCGCTTGTCGGAAAACCCGGCCTCTCTGCTCTACGGCCATCGCGCCTATCACCGGGCCGTTCAACTGTCGTAGCGCACAACAAAAACGAAAAGGGCTGCGGATGCCGGCGGGGTGAGCCGGCGAATTGGGGAACGAAAACTGGAGAGACCAATGACTGACGTGACAATAGCGGGGGCAAACCAACTCCGCAGAAATTCGCTGGGCCTGATCGCCGTGACCTTCATGGTGATCTCGGCCGCAGCACCGCTTACGGGCGTCGCCGGCGCCGTGCCGATTTCCTTCCTGCTCGGAAACGGCACGGGCATTCCGGCAACATTTTTGTTGATGACGCTGATCATGCTGGCTTTTTCGGCCGGCTACGTGGCGATGTCGCGCCACGTCACGAATGCCGGCGCCTTCTACGCCTATGCGGCACGCGGCCTCGGCGGGCGCATGGCCGGCGCCGTCGCCATCATTGCGCTGGTGGCCTATAACGCCATGCAGTTCGGCCTGATCGGCCTGCTGGGCGGCATTGCAAGCGGCGTCTTCGCCGGCTTCGGCATCGACCTGCCGTGGTACCTGTGGAGCCTCATCGCCATAGCCCTCGTCGGTATCCTGGGCTACCGTCAGGTTGATCTCTCCGCCAAGGTCATGATCGTGCTGGTCGTGCTCGAATATCTGATCGTGCTGCTGGTCGATTTCGCCATTCTGGCAAAGGGTGGGGCAGGTGGCCTCTCCTTCAATTTCTTCGACACGACGGCCATGTTCTCCGGTTCACTCACCGCCGCCGTGCTGTTCTGCCTCGGCTCGTTCATCGGCTTCGAGGCGACGACAATCTATGCCGAGGAGGCGCGCGACCCGGAAAGGACCATTCCGCGGGCAACCTATCTGTCCGTGCTGATGATCGGTCTGTTCTTCGTCTTCACGACATGGCTGATGATCGTCGGCGTCGGCGCCGACAAGCTTGTGCCGACGATCGGCGCGCTGCCCGACCCGACCTCGTTCTTCTTCGATCTTGCCGGCACCTATGTTGGCGGGCCGGTTCCGGCCATTGCTGGCCTGCTGCTCGTCTCGAGCCTGTTTGCCGCGATCAGCGCCTTCCACAACTACATCGCCCGCTACAGCTACGTGGCCGGCCGCGAAGGCCTGCTGCCGTCCGCCTTCGGTCGCACCCACGATGCGCATCAGAGCCCGCATGTCGGGTCCGTCGTGCAGACGGTGATGGCGCTTGTCGTGCTTGCGGTCTTCGCCGGCCTCGGCCTCGATCCGGTGCTCAACATGTTCACCTGGATCAGCCAGGTCGGCACGCTCGGCGTGCTCGGCATGATGACCATCACGTCGCTCTCCGTCATCGTCTTCTTCCGCAAGACGCCCGGCACGCATCCACCCCTGACGACGCTCGTCCTGCCGGCCGTGTCGGGCCTCATCATGGCGGCGCTGTTCGTCTATATCTTCATCAACTTCGGCGACCTCACCCAGACGGCTGGCGGCACGCTCGGCATCATCCTGCCAGCGCTGATCCCGGTTGCCGGCCTTATCGGTTTCGCGATGGCAAGCAGGCTCAAGGCCACGAACCCGGCTGCCTATGCCCGCATGGGGCAGAACCGCGCCGGCTAGAAACAGGCGTTACCCTTGCGTGGTTGGTCTGTTCCAGAGACCGGCCACGTCAGGCCGCGATGGAGGCTTGCGCGGTTTGCGCCGTATGCGCCAGACCGCGCGTCGCTTCGACACATTCCGTCGCCGCATACCAGTAGCGCTCATTGAGCTCGATGTTGAACAGGGTGCCTTCGGGGAACCTGCATTCGGCCATCAGGGCTTGCCAGGGAATGTCGCCCCACCCGACCGGCAGGTGGAGATCGCCGTGGCCGTAGGCCAGGCGTTCGCCTTCGGTATACATCCATATGTCGTCCTGACGGCCGAAACTGTCATGGACATGCAGGTGCTTGGCATAGGGCGCCAGGGCGGCGATCTCATCCACGAAACGATCCCGGTCACCGTCGAAGTCGAGCTTGAGATAGGAGTGGCTGAAATCGATGGTTGCCATGACGTGCCGATGCGCAATGGTGGCAAGTTCTTTCGCCAGGCGCCGCGGCGACGAGGCGTAGCCATCTCCCTTGTAGTCGGCAAACAGCGTTTCCACGCACAGGATCAGGCCGTGTTGCCGCGCCATATCCCCGGCCCGTGAAAGCGCTTCGCGCTGCCGGTCGTAGGCAGCTTCCGTGCCCGCGGCCTGCTGGCGCGGTGCGAGCCCGGAATGCATGACGTAGTGCTCCGCGCCGATTTCCGCGGCGACTTCCAGCGATGCTTCCAGCACCTCGAAATGGCGTGGCAAGCGCCAGGCCTCGTCCATGAAGTTGATGGCGAGCGGGCCATGCACCGAATAGAGCACGCCGCGGCCGCGGCATGCGTCGAGCAGCCTTGCGAGCTGGGGGCGACGGACCCGCCCGCCGACGACGACATCGAGGTCGAAGGTGGGAATCTCGATCGAGTCCACGCCAAGCGCTTCGATCATGTCGAGTTCCGCCCCGAAGTCCGAAAGATCATGCGCCCTCTTGTGCGCGGAAATACCGATGCCTTTGACGCCATTGGAAAACATGACAGCGAACCTCATTGATGACTTGGGCATGAACCTGCCCGGATGCCCCTCCCGCTAGTCAGCGAATGTGTCAGTCAGCCGACAGACGGATGACCGTTCGATGAAGTTTGCCTTCGCGCCGTGCCAGGTGGGGCGGAAGCTGCTTCTGGCGCGGAATCCTTCGCATACCTGTCACAGACCAGCCCTATGAGCGGTGCCCTGACGGCGGCCGATAGTGGCGCCGAAAAGGAGAACCTTTCGATGACCCACGTTAGTCGACGCATCCTGATGAAGGGCACCATGGCGGCGGCCGGCCTTGCCCTGGCAGCACCGTTTGTCTCCCGCACGGGATTTGCCGCCGGTTCGCCCGGCTCGGTCAATATCTTCGCCTGGGCCGGCTACATTTCCGACGAGATGCTGGCTGCGTTCGAGAAGGACACGGGCATCAAGCCGGTCTACACGCCCTATGGCACAAACGACGAATTGCTCAACCAGATGCGCGCCAGCAACGGCTCGGGCTACGACGTCATCTGGCCGGCCGTCGACCGCGTGCCGAACTATGTCGAATTCGGCCTCATCCAGCCGATCGACGAAAAGAAGGTCCTGTGGGATCGCGTGCTGGCAAGCGCCCTCAAAGGTTCGGAAACGCTGGGCGCCGTGATCGACGGAAAACGCTACCAGGTGCCGACTGACTGGGGCACGGAAGCAATCACCTTCGACAAGAACACCACGCCACTGGAATACGGCACCGCCTCGTATGGCGATATCTGGAAGCCGGAAATGGCCGGCAAGGCAACCGTTCGCGGCCATTCCGGTCTCGTCGGTCTCGGCCTCTGGCTGGAGACGCAGGGCAAGCTGCCGAAGCCGATGCGCGACAGCTTCAAGGATGAAGCGACGATGCGGGCGAACTACGACGCCATCCTCGCCGAAGCCATCAAGAACAAGGGCAACATCGCGCAGTTCTGGTCGAATGAAAACGAAGCGCAGGGCGCTTTCCGCGCAAACGGCGTGACGATCGGCCAGACCTGGGATTCGTCCGCTGCCGGTCTCGCCAAGGAAGGTCTGCCGGTTGGCTTCGTGGCCCCGAAGGAAGGCGCACTGACCTGGATGGAGGGTGTTTCCATTCCCGTTGGCGCCGCCAATGTCGAACAGGCCTATGCCTTCCTGAACTGGGTGCTGACGCCGGAAGCCGGCGCGCTTTATGCCAACCACACCTCGATCAACACGACGGCGGTCGGCGCGGAAAAGTTCCTTTCCGAAGCGTCGCAGAAGTTCTTCGCCGCCGCCTATCCGGGCGACGCGCTCGAAAAGCTGTGGTGGTGGCCGGTTCAGGAAAACTGGTTCGTCGCCCTGCGCAACGAGTACCAGGACAAGTTCCTCTCGGCTTAAGCCCGTCTGTGGACATTGGGCGGCGGGACAGGATCCCGCCGCCGCTCTTTTTCAAGGAAGTCCTGCATGTCCCGTTCTGTCGAACTGATCGATGTCGAAATGACCTTCGGCAAGGCCCGCGCGGTCGAGAAACTCTCCGTTGCCATAGAGGGCGGCGAGTTCTTTTCGATCCTTGGCCCTTCCGGCTGCGGCAAGACGACCATCCTGCGACTGATTGCCGGCTTCATGCAGCCCACGGGCGGCCGGATCCTGATCGGTGGGCGTGACATGGTCGGCATCGGCGCCGACCAGCGGCCGACCTCGATGATCTTCCAGTCGCTGGCGCTCTTTCCCCTCATGCCGGTGTGGGAGAACATCGCTTTTGGCCTGGAAGTGCGCGGTGTGCGCAAGGCCGAACGGCGAAAGCGTGCAGAGGAGCTGCTCGAACTCATTGCCCTGCCGGGCTATGGCGAGCGCATGGTGCATGAACTCTCGGGTGGGCAGAAGCAGCGCGTTGCAATCGCCCGCGCGCTGGCTGTCGAACCCCAGGTGCTGCTGCTCGACGAGCCGCTTTCGGCACTCGACCTGAAATTGCGCCAGCACATGCGCGCAGAATTGCGCAGCCTGCAGAAGCGCACCGGCGTCACCTTCATCTATATCACCCACGACCAGTCCGAGGCGCTTGCCATGTCGGATCGTGTCGCGGTGATGAGTGCCGGCGTCTTGCAGCAGGTTGCGCCGCCGCTCGAACTCTACACCAATCCGGCGACGTCCTTCGTCGCGCGGTTCGTTGGGGAAACCAATGAGTTCCCCGGCCGCGTTGAGCGCCTCGCCGATGGCATGGCCGCAATCGAGACCGCCCATGGCCTATTCACGGGGCGCAGCAGCGTCGGACTCAAGGTCGGCGACCAGGCAGTCGTCTATGTACGGCCCGAAGCGATCTCGCTTTCGGCGGGGGCCGATGCCAATGGCCTGCACGCCGTTGCCGAGCAGCTCGAATTCGAAGGTGCGACCGCCATGCTGCACGCCAAGACCGACGGCGGATACCGGCTGGCGGCGGCATTGCCGCACCATCGGCTTGCCGAGGCACCGACGGCCGGAACCAATGTGCGGCTGTCCTTTGCCGCTTCGCAGGCGCTGGTCCTGGCCCATGCATAGCCTGTTTCAGCGATTTGGCGTCGGCCTCGGCAGCGTGATCCTGATCTGTGTCGCAACCTGGTTGCTAGGCATGGTTCTGGCGCCTAACCTTATGATGCTGGATTTCTCGTTGCGGCCCAACCTGATGCCAGCGCAGATCGGCGGCCCGGACGATCGCTACACGCTGGTCAATTTTACCGCGCTTTTTTCCGATCCCGTTCACAGGGGCATCTTCCTGAAGACCATCTGGGCGAGCGCGCTCGTCATGGCGGCGACCTTCGTCGTCACCTATCCCATGGCCTACTGGCTGGCCAAGGTTGCCCAGCGCAAGGCCGTCGCCTTCGTGACGGTCGCGCTGATCATCCCGTTCTGGATCAACGAGGTGCTGCGGACACTGGCCTGGTACATCCTTCTCGCCTTCAACGGGCCGCTCAATGTCGTGCTCACGTCGCTCGGCGTAATCGACGCGCCGGTGCGCTGGTTCGGCGATGTCGGGGTGCTGGCGGGCATGGTCTATGCCTACATCCTGTTCATGCTGTTTCCGGTCTACAATTCCATCAGCACGCTGGATTCGGCGCAGGTCGAGGCGGCCCGCAATCTTGGCGCCTCGACACTCCAGATCCATCGCAGAATCGTCATCCCGCATGCCAAGGCGGGCATCGCGACGGGCTGCGTCTTCACCTTCATGCTGGCGGCCGGAAGCTACGTGGCGCCGGCGCTTCTCGGCGCGCCGGGTAGCCGGTGGTTCACGGAGATCATCTACAACTGGTTCTTTGAAGGCGGCAATTGGAACCGTGGTGCTGCCTATGCGCTGGTTCTTCTCGCGCTTTGCATGGCTGTCGTGATGGCCGCGCTCAGGATTTTCCGGGTCAACCTCGCGGATGTGGCAAAATGACTGTTTCCTATAAGGCCACCGCGGGTGCAGCACCCTCGACGAGCGGGTTGGCGGCCCTCGCAAGCGTCCTGCCAAAGGTGATCTTCGCCATCTACATGGTGCTGTTCTTCGCCTATCTGTTCCTGCCGCTGCTGGTGATGGCGGCGGCGACGTTCAACACCAGCAAGTTCCCGACGGTCGCACCCTGGCTTGGGACGACGCTCGATTGGTTTTCGGCGCTGTGGGCGGATAGCGCCATGTGGCAGGCTCTCCGGTTGTCCATTCTCATCAGCCTGGGCGTGATTGCCATTTCCCTGCCCGTCGGAACTGCGGCGGCCCTTTTCCTCAACAGCCTTCAGGACCGCTCGCGAAGCCTCTTCTATGCCGTGATGGTCTCGCCGCTCCTCACACCTGGCGTTGCCATCGGCATCGCGACGCTGGTGCTCTGGCGCCAGGTCGGGGTCGGCGGCGGCACGGCGCTGATCATCCTGGCGCAATCGAGTTTTATTTCCGCTTATGTGATGCTCATGGTCGCCGCCCGCATGCAGCGCTTCGACCGAACGTTGGAGGACGCTGCCGTGGATCTCGGCGCATCCCGCATCGTGGTCTTTCGCCGCATATTGTTGCCCTATCTCAAGCCGTCGCTTCTGGCCGCGACCTGCATCGCCTTCCTGCAATCCTTCGAGAACTACAACACCACGCTTTTCGTGCGCGGCACCGAGACGCCTTTGACGGTCTACATCGCGACGAAGGTGCGCACCGGGCTGACACCCGCGGTCAACGCTCTCGGGCTCGTGCTCATCGCTGCGACGGTCCTCGCGGCGGTTGCCTATGAGCTTGCACGAAGACGGCAGTCGAGCGCATCCCGGGCTTGAGACCCGCTCGACGGATTTAACACGACCCGCTGTGGAAGGTCAGCCGCTCGCCGCCAGATGCGTGAGGAGTTGCTGGGCGGCTGGATCTAGCGGTCGCGTTTCCTGGAAACACAAGAGAAGCCGCCGCGCCGCCCAGCGATCGCTCAGCCGCACGCAAGCGATCGGCAGGCTGCGGCGGCAACGCCGGGCGGCGACCTCCGGAACGATGCCGAAGCCGACGCCCGCAGCCACCTGCCGGCAGATCCCTTCGAAGGTGCGCAGGCGCACGCGTGGGTGAAGCTTTTGCCCAATACGCAGAGCTTGCTGGTCGATATGATCCTGCAGAGCACCCGCGAAGCCGACATAGTCTTCGCCGAGCATGTCAGGGAAGGCGATCTGCTTTTGCAGCGCCAGCGGATGGTCCCGCGGCAGCACGACGACGAGGCGATCCACGGCAAAGGGCAGGGTGGCAAGTGGGGCCGTATCAACGGCGTCGGAGACGATGCCAAATGCCGCGGCCCCGCGAGCGACCGTGGCAATCGTCTCGCGGCTCGGCCGCTCGGCAAGATCGACATCGACCTGTCGGTGGGCCGCTAACCATGGCGCGAGGCGTTCCGGCAGGAACTCGGTGATGGCGGCCGTATTGGCCAGGATGCGGATCGACGATCGCAGGCCCCGAGCGTGTTCGGACATTTCGACATGCATGGTGCCGACCTGGTGCAGGACGAGGCGGGCGTGATGCGCAAGCGTGTCACCGGCACGGGTGGGCGTCACGCCGCGGCGTCCGCGTTCGAGAAGCTGCACGCCACCGGACGCTTCCATGTCGCGCAGCCGTTCACTGGCCGCGGCCACGGACAGGTTTGCTGTCTGGGCGCCATGCGTGATGCTGCCGGCCTCCACGATAGCCAGAAAGAGACGCAGGTCGGCAAGGTCGAAGCGCATTTTCAGGGCGTAACACAAATCAGCTTTCGGATAAACCGAAGGCTGGTGCTGGATCTTCCTGCTTGTGACGGGCCCCGGCAGGCCGTTAGCTCCCGGCATGGATCAGAATGACATCGTCATCATCATCGCAACCTTCTTTCTTGCCGGCATCGTCAAAGGCATCACCGGCATGGGCCTGCCGACCGTCGCCATGGGCGTGCTGGGGGCGGTTCTGTCGCCGCTGACGGCCGCGACATTGCTGCTCGTGCCTTCCTTCGTCACCAATGTCTGGCAATTGCTGACCGGCCCTCGCTTCAAACCACTCCTGCGACGGCTGTGGCCGATGATGGCCGCGGTGATTGTCGGCACCTTCGCCGATTCGACGCTGCTTGCGAGCGGTGCTTCCGGTCGCACCACGGTCGTGCTTGGCCTCACCCTCGTCGCCTATGCCGCCTATTATACGCTTTGCGCAGCTCCAAGGCGTATACCGGCGTCCTGGCAGCCCGTCGCATCGCTTTTAGTTGGCCTCGTAACGGGTCTGGTGACGGGCGCCACCGGCGTCTTCGTCATTCCAGCCGTGCCCTATCTTCAGGCACTCGACCTGGAAAAGGAAGAGCTGGTCCAGGCGCTCGGGCTGTCCTTTACCGTCTCCACCATCGCCCTTGCCCTGGCGCTCGGATTTCACGGTGCGCTGCCCGCCGAAAACCTGGTTCCTTCACTTCTCGCCGTCGTCCCGGCTCTGATCGGCATGGCGGTCGGGCAGGCGATCCGCCAGCGGATCAGTCCATCGGCCTTCCGGCGTGGTTTCCTCGTCTGCCTGCTGCTGCTTGGATGTGAAATGGCGCTTCGGCCGCTCTTTGCCGGCTGAGGCCTTCGCGACCTCGCGAGCGATCCTCACTCCGGTTTATAACCGTGTCGCGCAAAGAAACGGTCGAGTTCCCGCTGCTGGGGAGCCTGGCCGGTATAGATCGCGATATATTCCGGAATGCGCTTCATGCGGAGCGCGAGATCCTCCGTAGACTGCATGGAGATATATCCGATCTGCACCAGGTAGGTCGTTCGCGCGCGAACGTCCGCTGCCCCGTCATCGTAACCGAACCGCATGAACATGCGGCCGATCGCGTCCATTCTCGTCTGGTCGGCCGCATGGACTTCCGCCTGGATTTCCGGCGATTGCAGCGCCCAGCTGCGGACTGCGAATTCGAGCTGAGAGTCGAACAACTCCTTGTTCAGCCAGCAGTCGAAGACGTTCAGCATCGCTTCGGCGAGCGATTCCGCATAGGCTCCGGCCTGCTTCACAAGGTTTCCGGTGTTCTTCTCCCGCCAGCGCGCAATCAGCGCGCTGAGCAGTTCCTCCCGGTCTTTGAAGAACCAGTAGAAACTGGTCCTGGAGAGATTGAGCCGCTTTGCAAGCGGCAGGATCTTGACCGAATCCACGCCGGAATCGAGCAGGGCGTCGTAGGCCGCGTCCAGCCATGCCTCCTGGGAGCCCCGCCATCCGCTGTCAATCGTCGCTTGTTCCATGGTTGCTTCCTAACAAAACCCTGGCGTCGCCACAAGGGAATGTACAGTAGTGTCGATATTATAAACTACGCCGTTTTCAAATATTGACACTACTGTACATTCCCGCCTACCGTCACGCCAAAATCCCTCGATCCGGAGCCGTCGCATGTCGAACGATCCCCTGCTTCAACCCTACCAGCTGAAGCATCTGACCCTCCGCAACCGCATCATCGTCACGTCGCACGAGCCGGCCTATCCGGAAGATGGCATGCCGAAAGGCCGCTACCGTGCCTATACCGTGGAGCGGGCGAGGGGCGGGGTGGCGCTGACGATGACAGCGGGTTCGGCCGCCGTATCGAAAGACAGCCCGCCGGTCTTCAACAACCTGCTCGCCTACAAGGACGAGATCGTTCCGTGGATCCGGGAGATGACCGACGCCGTGCATGAAGAGGGTGCGGCGATCATGATCCAGCTCACCCATCTCGGCCGCCGTACGCGCTGGGACAAGGGTGACTGGCTGCCCGTCGTCGCGCCGTCGCATCATCGCGAGGCGGCGCACCGGGCGTTTCCCAAGAAGCTGGAAGATTGGGACATCGAGCGCATCATCAAGGATTTTGCCGATGCGGCCGAGCGCATGAAGGCCGGCGGCATGGATGGCGTCGAACTGGAGGCCTATGGCCATCTCATCGACCAGTTCACCTCGCCGCTTACCAACGAGCTCGACGGCCCCTATGGTGGCTCGCTCGACAATCGCATGCGTTTCTGTTTGGACGTGTTCAAGGCGATGCGCAAACGGGTCGGCGACGACTTCATCCTCGGTGTGCGCTACACGGCCGATGAGTGTCTTCCCGGTGGGACCGGAAAGGCCGAAGGCCTGGAAATCTCCCGTCGTCTCAAGGAAAGCGGCCTGATCGACTATCTGAACGTCATCCGCGGCCATATCGATACGGATCCCGGCCTGACCGACGTCATCCCGATCCAGGGCATGGCAAGCGCGCCGCATCTGGACTTTGCCGGCGACATCCGCGCCGCAACCAAGTTCCCGACTTTCCATGCAGCGAAGATCCAGGACGTGGCGACCGCGCGGCACGCCATCGCCGCCGGCAAGGTTGACATGATCGGCATGACGCGGGCCCACATGACCGACCCGCATATCCTGCGCAAGATCATCGAAAAGCGCGAGGACGATATCCGTCCCTGCGTCGGCGCGAACTACTGTCTTGATCGCATCTACCAGGGCGGTCTTGCCTTCTGTATCCACAATGCGGCGACCGGCCGCGAGGAGACGATGCCGCACACGATTGCGAAGGCGGATACGCGCAAGAAGGTGGTGGTCGTCGGGGCCGGTCCGGCGGGCCTCGAGGCGGCGCGCGTCTCCGCCGAGCGCGGGCACGAGGTCGTGGTTTTCGAAGCGGCGAACGATCCCGGCGGCCAGATCCGCCTAACGGTGCAGAGCGAGCGCCGTCGTGAAATGATCGGCATTATCGACTGGCGCATGCGCCAGTGCGAAAAACACGGCGTCACCTTCCGCTTCAACACCTGGGCGGAAGCCAATGCAATCACGGCGGAAAAACCCGATGTTGTCATCATTGCGACGGGTGGTCTGCCGCATACGGATGTGCTCACCAAGGGCAACGAGCTGGTCGTCTCTTCCTGGGATATCATCTCCGGCGACGTGAAGCCGGGCACCAACGTGCTCATCTATGACGATGCTGGCGACCATGCCGGCCTGCAGGCGGCCGAGTTCATCGCCAAGGCGGGCGGCAAGGTCGAGATCATGACGCCGGACCGCGCTTTCGCCCCGGAAGTCATGGCGATGAACCTCGTGCCCTACATGCGTTCGCTGCAGAAGCTCGATACGACCTTCACCGTCACCTACAAGCTGGACGCTGCGGAAAAGAGCGGCAACCAGCTCATCGCCCATGTCGGCAGCGATTATGGCGGCGTCGCCAAACAGCGCGTGGTCGACCAGATCGTCGTCAACCATGGCACCATCCCGCTGGACGACCTCTATTTCGAGCTCAAGCCGGGATCGAGAAACCTCGGCGAGGTTTCCTATGACGAACTGTTGTCCGGCGCGCCGCAGACCGTCGAGCGCAATCCGAACGGCACGTACCAGCTCTACAGGATCGGCGATGCCGTCGCGGCTCGCAACACGCACGCGGCCATCTACGATGCACTGCGCCTTGCCAAGGATCTTTGACGCTGGCGCAATGGGACGCATTGTGATGGCGTCTGCATGTGGCTTTGATTTTCTTGGAGAGGCTGGCCTGTTTCCTATGTGGAGTGGCCCGGCTGGAAAGGTGTTTTCAGTACAAGTCGCCATCGGGCGGCGTAATGATACGCCCACCCTATCAGTGCGGTCATCGACCGCTGGCCACGATGAAATCCGCGACGCGGATTGCCCATCGATGGTTCGCGTCATCGTGTTTGCAAGCGCTATTGCGGCGACTTTATTGGGCCGCGCCGGGATTGGTTGTCAGGCGACGGGCGGTGTCCTCGGCCTTCACCGCCGCAAGCCTCTATACAGGCGAGGCACGACCCAAAGTGACGAAAGAACTCCACACCTGCGATCTGGAGTGAGCCCCTCTTGCGAGAGCCGGAAGGCTGGCATCAAAGGGCGTGGGTGGTCGCGTAGTTCGCGAGGGGATATCCACTACCAGGCGATGTTCCCGCAACCTCTGCCGGGTCAGCGCCGCTCTGTCCCGCGTCGCCTTCAGCAAGGTCGTCGAGGAACGTGTCGCACCAGGTGAACACGTCGTTGGCGCGCAGGACAGTCATCATGCTTTCCCAGCGTTCGCGGCGTTCCTGTAATGGCATGACGAGACTGCGCGCAATGGCCTCGGCCGTACCCTCGACGTCGTAGGGGTTGACGATCACGGCATCCTTCAGCTCCCGTGCAGCGCCGGCAAAACGTGACAGCAGCAGGACGCCGGGGTCGTCCTCGTTCTGCGCTGCGACATATTCCTTGGCGACAAGGTTCATGCCGTCGCGCAGAGGCGTCACCAGCGCGAGCTTGGCCATGCGGTAGAGCCCCGCCAAAGCGGGCCGACGCAGGGATCGGTTGATGTAGCGGATCGGCACCCAGTCCACGGTTCCAAGTGCGCCGTTCACCCGGCCGGCCTGTTCCGCCAGGGCGCGCTGCATGGCTTCGTATTCCGGCACCTCGGAACGCGATTTCGGCGTGATCTGCAGCAGCGTCACCTTGCGCTGGCTGTCCTCGTTGCGGGTGAGGAAGGTCTCGAAGGCATCGATGCGCTGGGTGATGCCCTTGGAATAGTCGAGCCGGTCGACGCCGATGATCAGATCCTTGCCGTCGAGGCTCTGCAACATGCGCTTGTGCAGCGTGGTTTCCGCCGCCCGCTTTGCCAGCCCGGAAAATTCGGCCGTATCGATGCCGATCGGATAGGATTTTGTGATGAAGGTCCGTTCGCCGACGACGAAGCGGGTCGCGTCCAGTCGGTCGCCGATGCCCTGGCGTGCGAGGCAGTCGGCGAAATTTTCCCGGTCATGATCAGTCTGGAAGCCGATCACATCATAGGCGGTGAGGCCGTTCAACAACTCGTCGTGCACAGGCATGGTGAGGAACACGTCCGCGGCGGGCCAGGGGATGTGCAGGAAGAAGCCGATCCGGTTTTTCACGCCCAGCCGGCGCAGTTCCGCTGCGAGTGGGATGAGATGATAGTCGTGAATCCAGATGAGGTCGTCTTCTTCGATCAACGGCAGAAGACGGCTTGCGAAAAAGCGGTTCACGCGGAAGTAGCCGGCCATTTCCCGTCTACCATATTCGGCAAGATCCAGCCGATAGTGGCAGATCGGCCAAAGCACGCGGTTGGCAAAGCCCTGATAGTATTCCTCTACATCGAGCTCGGTCAGATCCGTCAGCGCGTATTCGATATTGCCATCCTTCATCGTTTTCAGTGGCCCTACTGCGTCCTCCGCGCAGGATTGACCGGACCAGCCGAGCCACAAGCCCCCGCGCGCCTTGAGCGCGGATTGAAGGGCGACCGCCAGGCCGCCGGCAGAGGCAGTGCCGCGTTTGTCAGGAACGGGAACGCGATTGGAAACGATGATGAGACGACTCATGAACTTAGGACACCAGATCGATGGGCACTTCGACCCCGCAACGGAAACCTTCACGAGAGGAGCAGGCGGCATGCCGGCAGGAAGGAAGGATCGGCGGAAGCGAACATTACCGTGGAATTTATTTTGCGACGCAGCATAAACACGCCCGGGCCAGGAATGTTCCGAGATCTGTTGATATCGGCATCCACGGTTCGACTCTTGCAATGGTCCGCTTCGGAATGTGCGAGGGAAACAAGCGGTCTGTCCGGTGCGTGCGCCGGAGGGCAGTAAAAGATTCGCCAGCAGGTGAGCCACCTGAACCCATGTTCCGTGTCTTCACCTGGCGTAAACGAGGGCACGGGTCAAATGTTGTGAAAAATGAATGCACGGCTGTGCAAAGATTGATTGACAGTACCCGCAGTGAATGATTGAGTGCACGCATAGCCAGTTGCGAATAGGAGGAAATTTCGCAATTTCGGCATGGAATGTGCAGTTGCCGATGAGGATCGGCAGGGGGAGGGATACTTGCACGGCATTGCGAAAAATAGTGAAAGCGCACGAGGCGGCCGCCATGGTTTCGTCTGATGCGCTTTTGACGCCGGCGCCCGTTGGCGGCGCGCACCGGCGTTACAGGTTGCGGCTGGCCTTGCGCGAGCCGACGACCATGATCGCGATCCTGATGGCGGCGCTTTTCGCCTATCTCATCGTCGTGCCGATCCTGTCCATTCTGGCGGATGCGGCGACCGTGCAGTTCGGCGACGAGCGGCGCACGGGCGGCGGAGTGGGTGGCTTCACGTCCTACTATCTCTACCGCGCCTTCGCCTCGCCGATCGCCCACGATCTCTTCTGGGAACCGCTTCTAAACACGCTGAAAGTGGCCTTCGGCGCGATTGCCATCTCGCTTCCGGTCGGCGGTGTGCTTGCCTGGCTGATCGCCCGCACCGACATGTTCGGCCGCCGTTGGTTCGCGACCGCGCTGATCGTGCCCTATATGTTGCCGGCCTGGACCTTCGCGCTTGCCTGGAGCACGCTCTTCAAGAACCGCACCGTCGGCGGCCAGCCGGGCTGGTTCGAGGCGATCGGGCTGACGCCGCCGGACTGGCTCGCCTATGGCCAGGTGCCGATCACCATCATTCTCGCGCTGCACTACACGCCCTTCGTCATCCTGCTTTTCGGCTCGGCGTTGCGGCGCTTCGACAGCCAGTTGGAGGATTCCGCGCGTATTCTCGGTGCGCCTGGCTGGGTCGTCGCCGTGCAGATCATCCTGCCGCTGATGCGCCCGGCGCTGCTCTCGGCCGTGCTGCTCATCTTCGCGAAATGCCTCGGCGAGTTCGGTGTGCCCTATGTGCTCGGCCTGCCGGTGAAATTCGACGTGCTGGCGACCTCGCTCTACCGCTCCATCGGTTCGCGCCAGACGGGCGTGGCCGGCGTGCTGGCCGGCGCGATCATGCTGATCGGCGTGCTCGCCATCATGGTCGATGCCTATCTAGCCCGCGAAGCACGCCGCTTCGTCACCGTCGGCTCGAAGGGTTCGATGAGCCGGCTGTCGCGGCTGAAGGGTCTGCGCTGGCCCGCCACCGGCTTTGCCGGCGTCGTCTTCATGCTCTCGGTCGGCCTGCCGCTGCTGACGCTTGCGCTCTCGACCGTGATGCACCAGCCGGGCAGTTTTGCCCTCTCCAACTTCACGCTCGACTACTGGATCGGCCAGGACCTGCCGACGGTCGCCATGCGCACCGGTATCCTGTTCAGCCCCGATCTCTGGCAGGCGGCGTACAACACGATCACGATCGTCGGCATCGCCTCCATCTGCTCGGGCATCCTCGGCGTGCTCACCGGCTATGTCGTGGTGCGCACCACCATCCGTCCGCTGGCGATCTTCCTGCGGCAGGTGACGTTCATGCCCTACCTCGTGCCGGGCATCGCCTTTGCCGCCGCCTATCTCTCGCTCTTCGCCGTGCAGCGCGGACCGATCCCCGGCCTCTATGGCACGACGCTGATCCTCATTCTCGCGCTAATGGCGGACCAGATGCCCTATGCATCGCGCGCCGGCATCTCTGCGATGATGCAGCTCGGCAAGGAACCGGAAGAGGCAGCGCAGATCATCGGTGCAGGCTGGTTCCGGCGCATGACGTCCATCGTCATCCCGATCCAGAAGGGCTCGCTCGTCACCGGCATTCTCCTGCCCTTCATTTCGGGCATCAAGGGGCTCAGCCTCTTCGTCATCCTCGCCGTGCCCGCCACGGATGTGCTGACGACCTTCTCGCTGCGCCTTGTCGACTACAACTACACCCAGGCCGCAAACGCCGTGGTGCTGATCATCGCCGGCCTTGCCTATGGCGGCACAGTGCTCGCCCAGCGGCTGACCCGCACCAACCTTGCCGAGGGACTTGGAACCTGATGCCCGATATCGTTCTCAGCAACGTCCAGAAATCCTATGGCGGCGGTTCGCCCAATGCCGTCAGCGATCTCGATCTTCACATCCACGACGGCGAGTTCATGTGCCTGCTCGGCCCCTCCGGCTGCGGCAAGACGACGACATTGCGCATGATCGCCGGTCTCGAAAACCTGACGGACGGCGAAATCCGCGTCGGCGAGACGGTGATCGACAGCCCCGCGCGCGGCGCCTTCGTCGGCCCGGAAAAACGCGGTATGGGCCTGGTTTTCCAGTCCTATGCACTCTGGCCGCACCTCACCATCGAGCGCAACACCGACTTCGGCCTGCGTCTGCGCAAGGTGCCGAAGGCCGAGCGTGAGGCGCGGGTGGAAAAGGTGATGAAGGCGCTCGATATCGAGAAATACCGCCATCGTTTTCCCTCACAGCTATCCGGCGGCCAGCAGCAGCGCGTGGCGCTTGCCCGCATGCTGGCGGTCAATCCGGGCGTGCTTCTGCTCGACGAGCCGCTCTCCAACCTCGATGCGCGCCTGCGCCTCGAAATGCGGGCCGAGCTGAAGCGCATCCACGCGGAGTTCCGCACCACCATCGTCTTCGTTACCCATGACCAGTGGGAGGCGATGACGCTCGCAACCTCGATTGCGGTGATGAACGAGGGCCGCCTCCAGCAACTGGGTACGCCGAACGACATCTACGACCGGCCGGCCAACCGCTTCGTCGCCGAATTCGTCGGCAGCCCGCCGATCAACATTCTCGAAACGGCGACCGCCCACGCGCTGGACCGCGCCGCATCGCATTGGCTCGCCGGTCGTCTCGGCGAGAGCGCCGGGGTCGGCTCGGTGGGTTTCCGTCCGGAAGCTCTCCAGATCGCGCGCTCGGAGGCTGCTGTTCCCGGCGGCAGCTTCCGCCATGCGGCCGAAGTCACAGGCATCCTGCCGACCGGCGGAAGCTGGATCATCGAACTCAAGGTCGATGGCCGCGCACTGTTTGCCACCACCACGGAAAGCCCGGTGCTGCGCGGCGGGGAACGGGTGTGGATGCATGTGCGCCCGACGGCCGTGCATGTCTTCGATGCGGCAGGTCTTCGGATTGCCGGGGCCGACGATGTGCTGGCGCGTGCCGCCTGAACATAAGGCAAGTGAAACTGAACCCTTGTCGCATCCGATGGGAAGAGACGGATGGGGCGCAATCTCGAAGGAGGAGAACATGAGGAAATACGGTTTATTGGCAGGAGTCGTGTTGGCGGCTGCGATGGGCGGCGGGGCACTCGCCGAGGATTTCAACCTCGACGCGCTCATCGAGGCGGCGAAGAAGGAACCGCCGCTGTCGGTCTATGACAGCACCGGCAAGATCGTCGACATGGTCGAGGCCTTCAATGCCAAATACGGCCTGAAGGCGGAGGGGGCGAAGTCCAAGGCGACGGCGCAGCTCGAAACGATCATCCGCGAGTCGCAGTCGGGCAATATCCAGACGGATGTCTCGTTCATCTCGGATCCGTCCGCCGTGATCGGCCAGCTGATGCCGGCCGGCTTCGTGGAGAACTGGGTGCCGCCGGATCTTGCCAAGGACATCTCGTCCGAGGCGCAGAACCCGCTGCTCATCGTCTCGAGCCCGAACATCCTCGCCTACAACACAAAGCTTTACGACAAGTGCCCGATCACCAATATCTGGCAGCTCACCGAGGCGGAGTGGAAGGGCAAGGTCTCGATGCAGGACCCGCTCGGCAAGCCGTCCTATACCGACTGGTTCAACCAGATGCGCAGCCGCATCGACGACAAGATCGCTGCCGCCTATGAGAAGCAGTACGGCAAGAAGCTGGAAACCGATCTCGGCAGCGCGACGGAAGCCTTTGTCGCGGCCCTTGCCGCCAACGGCCCGCTCCTGACGGATTCCGACTCCGCCGCCGCCGAGGCCATCGCCGCGCCCGGCCAGAGCGAGCCCTTCGTCGGCCTCGTCTCCTCCGCCAAGTTCCGCGACAATGCCGGCAAGGGCTTTACGCTCGGCCTTTGCGCCGGGGTGGATCCGATCATCGGCTTCTCCAATGCGACGGTCGGCGTCATCGTGAAAGGCAGCGACAGCCCGAACACGGCAAAGCTCTTCGTGCGCTATGCCATGACCGCCGAGGGCATCGCCCCGCAGGCCGACGACGGCAAGCTTTCCTCCAACAGCACCGTGGGCCTGCCGGCCGACGAGCCGTCCGGCATCGGCAAGCACCTTGACGCGATGCTCACCTACAACCCCGCAACGGGCCTGGAAGACTGGGACAGCCGTCAGGACTGGCAGGATTTCTGGCGGATTCACTACAAGCGCTAAACGAAGACGGACGGGCCGGCTCTCGGCCCGTCCACCCATGATGCGAGTTTTCTGATGACCGATCCGCTGCTTCGTACCGCCATCGCCGCCGCCCTCCTGCCCGCGCCCGCCCTTCTGGCGGCGTTCCGGCAAGGCATGGCGGTAGACTACAAGCGCGACCGCCACGATCCCGTGACGGAGCACGACCGGCGAGCGGAAGCCGTGATCCGCGACCTGATCTTTCGGGAGGTGCCCGATTCCACCTTCATGGGGGAAGAAGGCGGCACGACCGGCATTGGACGCGTCAAATGGTTCGTCGATCCGATCGACGGCACGTCGAATTTTGCCGCGGGCATCGCCTTCTGGTGCACCTCGGTCGGAGCGGTCGTCGATGACGTGGTCGTCGCGGCGGCCATTCATGATCCGGTTTCGGGGGCGATCTTCTCCGCCTCCGGCGCCGGCGCCTGGCTGAACGACCAGCCATTGGCGCCGGCGCACGCTGCCACCGAGCCGCACGCGACGCTGATCACCGGCTATCCCGTGGCGCGGGATTTCGCGCTGGACGGCCGGGATGTCGCGCTCGGCCGCTTCGGTCGGCTGGTCGAAACCGTGGCGACGGTGCGCCGGCCCGGTAGTGCTGCGCTCTCCATCGCCCATGTCGCGGCAGGCTGGGCGGATGCGGCGCTCGGCTTTAGCGTCAATCCCTGGGATGTGACGGCGGCGAGCCTCATCCTGGAGCAGTCGGGCGGGCGTTACCTGCCGCTGCCGCTCGGTAAATGTGCCGCGGATGCGCCGGCCCATATGCATCCCGGATATGTCGCCCTGCGGCGCGGCGCGGACTACCCGACGGTGGTTGCCATTGCCGAAGAAATTTCCGCTGAACGGAGCCAGAGAATGAACAGGATTTTTGAAACGGAAGGACTGCGTGCATGAACATTGGCAATGAGGCGATCGATCGCCGGGAGGCGTTCCTTGCGGAGCTGGTGCGCGAGGCGGCAGAACTGGCGCATGCCGGCTTTGCGCGCCAGGCGGGCCAGGCGGTCAGCATGAAGGGCCCGCAGGATTACCTGACGGAAACCGACGGGCAGGTGGAAAACCATGTTCGCGCCCGCATTGCGGACGTGTTCCCCGAAGACGGGTTCCTCGGCGAAGAGGGCGGTGGTGAGCCGGGTGTTCAGGCCTGGGTGGTTGATCCCATCGACGGCACCGCCAATTTCGCCCGCGCGATCCCGCATTTCTGTGTTGCCATCGCCTTCGTCGCCAATGGTGAGGTGCAGCTTGGCGCCATCGTCAATCCTGTGCTGGGCGAGGTCTATCTCGCGCGGCGCGGCCGGGGGGCGAGTCTCAACGGCAAGCCGATCCGCGTTTCCGCCACCACGGACATTGCCGCCACTTCCTTCGAGATGGGCTGGTCGAACCGCCGTCCACTCGCCCGCTACATCACTGCCGTCAACGCCCTGTTCGAAGCCGGCAGCAATGTGCGGCGCGGCGCCTGCGGGGCGCTCGGCCTTGCCTATGTTGCCGATGGGCGCAGCGACGGGTATGCGGAGCTGCACATGAATTCCTGGGATTGCCTTGCTGGCCTTCTGCTCGTGCACGAGGCCGGTGGTGTCACGGGGCCGTTCCTATCACTCGGCGGCCTCGTCGCGGGTGCGCCAGTGCTTGCCGCGGCGCCTGGCGTCGCCAAAACCCTGTCGGACGCGACGGGCATTCCGCTTCTTGCCGGGCCGGACCTGCTCGCCCCGGCGGACGAAGACCATCGGAGAACCGCATGACCGAAAAACCCAGCCGCCACTATGACCGTCCACCGATCAGCCGCGTCTATGAAAACCTGCCGGGTTTCGGCGTCGATCTCTTCGTCGGCGGTCGCGAGGGCGCGTCGGACGTGCCGCTCCTGCGCGAAAACGGCATTTCCACGGTGCTGAACTGCGCGGTGAACCTCGATTTCAACTATGTCGCAGCACCCGACGAAGTCTCGCATGACAGCCGCGTCGGCTATGGCCCGGCGCCCATCCGCTACTACAAGCTCGGCATCGTCGATGGTCCCGGCAATCCCGACACCATGTTCCTCGCCGGCTACTATCAGCTGCTCGGCGCATTGCAGCAGGTGCTGCCGGAAAAGCCGAGCTATCCGATGCGCGAGCGTGGCAACGTGCTGGTGAACTGCCGTGCCGGGCGCTCCCGTTCAGTTATCCTCGCCGCCTTGCTGCTGCACCTGCAGGTTCCGAAGGAATTCCCGACGCTCGCATCCGCCGTCGACCATATTCGTGAAAAGCGCGAACTGCGCCCCGACGAATGGCACGAGACGCCGAAGCCGATGCTGATTGCGGCGGCCGAGAGTGCTGCGGGCTGGGTGCGCATTGTCGAGGCCGATCGCGCGCGCTCCGGCGCTCCGGTGAAGGTTTCCGCATGATCCGCATCGCCGTCATTGCCGACCCCCATGTGCACGACTGCACCTGGGTGCCGGATGGTTTTGGCCTCGAAGGTGCCGTGCGCAGCTTTGCCGAGACCGCCGCCTCGACCCGTATCTTCAACGAGAGCGTGCCTGCCTTCCGCGCCGCGCTCGACTGCGCGGTGGAGGCTGGTGCGGCGGTCGTGCTGCTTGTCGGCGACCTCACCGACGATGGCCAGCGGCCGAACATTCTGGCGGCGCTGTCGATCATCGAGGAATACCGCGAGCGCCACGGCATCCGCGTGCTGATGACACCCGGCAACCACGATTTCTACGCCCTTGCCGGCCGGCCGCAGGACAAGAGTTTCCTTGCGCCGGACGGCTCGCCGGTCATGGTGAAAAGCGCCGACTGCCCCGAGGCCGCGACGCTTGGAACGGGTGAGGCGCTTGCCATGCTTTCCAGCCTCGGCTTCGAACCGGAGGAGGGCGATCTCCACTGGGAAAGTCCCTTCGGTACCGATCCCGACTGGTCGGCGCGCAGCTACACGGTGGTGAGCCCGGACGGCGGCACCCATTGCCGGATGATCGACGCTTCCTATCTCGTCGAGCCTATCGATGGGCTCTGGGTACTCGCCATCGATGCCAATGTCTGCGTGCCGCGCGACGGCACCAGCGATTTCGCCGATCCCGCGCAGTTCCACGATCCGACCGATGGCGGCTGGCGGGCCGTGCTGCACCATCGCGCCCATCTGTTCCCCTGGATGGCGGACGTGGCGGCGCGGGCGAAGGCAGCGGGCAAACATCTCGTTGCCTTCTCGCATTATCCGGCGCTCGATCCACTCGGCGGCGCCTCGACCGAGGAGGTCGCACTGTTCGGCGCGACCGGCCTTGCGCGTCGCGCGCCCACCATCGCAGTGGCCGATGCGTTCGCCGCAACGGGTGTACCGCTTCATTTGTCCGGCCACCTGCACGTCAACGATACCGCCCGCCACGAAACGGCGCACGGACGCTTCGCCAATATCGCCGTCCCGTCGCCGGTCGGCTATGGACCGGGCCTCAAGATCATCGACCTTCATGCCGATCGCATCGAGATCCGTACGCTGCCCTTGCGGCAGGTACCAGATCACGACGCGGTGTTTGCCGCCTATCAGGCGGAGGCGCGAAAAGCGGGTACGCCCGATCCCTCGGCAAGTTTTGCGCCCGATCACGGCCAGTTCCTCAGCCGCCATCTTGTCAATCTCGTGCATGGCCGTTATCTGGCGCGCGAATGGCCGCAGGACATGGTGGATTTCGTGGCCGGAGCCTCGGTGGCGGATCTGATGCGGCATCTCGACCTCGATGCCCGTGACGCCCCGGACTTGCCGCTGGCGGCGCTGGTCGAGGATTGGTACAGGCTGCGCAAGGCCGGCGAACTCAGCCACGAGGATATCGCACCCGACCGGCTAGCCTTCTACCGACGCCTATCGGCACAAGCGCCGACGCTTGAGGGCGACAGCCTAGCGGCACGCTTCGCCACGCTCCTGCGTATGATGTGCGCCTACCTCCATCGTCACCCAAACCGCGATTTCTCGCTCAGCCGGCCGGGTCTGGCGGTCACGCCGCTCTAGGGGCGCACGCTCTTGCGCCAGGCAACCTGTGTCGGCAGGCGTTTCAGGGGAGCGGGTTCGGGTTCGTCCTTCTCGATGATGCTGGCGATATGATCGGCAATGGCGCCGATCGGCTGGCGGAAGGTCGTAAGGTTGTAGGCAAGCCAGCTCGCCTCCGGAATGTCGTCGAAGCCGACGACGCAGAGTTCATCCGGGATAGCCAGGCGGAACTCCTGCCGTGCCACATCCATGAAGCCGAGCGCCAGGAGGTCGGTGACGCAGAAGACGCCGTCCGGCCGGTTGGAGGCGCCAAGGAGCTGGCGCGCGCCTTCCGCGCCCGTCGCATAACCGGTCGGTCCGGCGCGGCTGACCTGCGCCGTCAGGCCCAGTTCCGCAGCGGCGGCGACGAAGGATTGCTCGCGCGCCATGATGCTGGACGTGCCGGCGGTGGAGCTGACCACGGCCAGGTTCCGGCAGCCGGCCCGGTGCAGCAACAGGCAGGCCTCGCGCGCCGCATTCTCATTCTCGACCAGCACGAATTCCGGGCCGATGATGGCATCGTCGCGGTTGATGAGGATGACGCGCTGGCCGTTCTCGATGCAGGTTTCGATCAGCGAGGCGGGCGGCGCGCCGGAAACGACGACGGTTGCCTCGGCGCGGTAGTTCAACGTCTGGCGCAGTGCCGCCTCGACATTCTCCGGCTGGCCGGCCGTGTTCAGCACCATCACGACCTTGCCGATCGCCTGGAGCTTCCGCGTCGTGGTTTCCACCACATTGGCCTGGAACGGTGCCTGCATCTCGGCGACGATTAGGCAGACGATGCCCGAGCGATGGTGGATCAGCCCGCGTGCCAGATGGTTGACGTGGTAGCCGAGCTTTTCCGCTGCCGCGAGCACCTTGGTTCGTGTCGTCGGCGAGACGCTCGCCCCATCGGTGAAGGTGCGCGACACCGCCGAACGCGAAACGCCGGCAAGTTCCGCCACCCGGATGGCGCTGACCGAGGATTTTTTTGGTTTGGCCTTCGTTATTACCAAGTCTTGCTTCCCCGCGCTGTTCTGGTTTGCACAGGTTTGAACCATTTTTGCCAGAATGTGCAAGGCCATGAGCAGTTTCTGCGAAAAATGACGCCTTGTGTAAGGCGGAAGGTACAACAAAATAACGTATAGGAAGGTGCTACACAGCATTTGCAATCCTGTGCAAACGGTGGAGCGACCATGCCATTGCGCTGCCTTTGTCTCCGCGGGCTAATCTTTCCGGAAATTTTTCCTAACGCGATTGCTGTGCCATCAGGCAACAACTGCGCCTGCCCAGGAAGCGATGGCGGTACTGCGGTGCGGGGTCTAGCTTCGGCGCTTCAAAGCCTCGGCGTGCGAGTCCCAGTGCAGCTACGCGAAAAAAACCCTCGAAACCGACTCATCGCGCGACACAATATCTAACGTCGTGCGATTTACGGGATTCTTTTATCTATAAAATCTATGTATTTTATATCTTAATATTCTCGTTGGCTTGCCAGGAGGATACCATGCCCAAAACCGAATCCAATCCCATCACGCTCGGAACCCGCGCGGCAGACTTCATCCTGCCCGACGCGGACGGCCATCTCCATACGTTGGCGGACTTCAAGGAGAGCCCGGCTTTGCTGGTCGCGTTCATCTCGAACCGCTGCCCCTTTGTCGTGCTGATCCGCGAAGCACTGGCGCAGTTCGCCCGTGACTATGCCGGGCGGGGGCTCGCCGTCGTCGCCATCAATAGCAACGACGCGCAGGCCCATCCGGAAGAGACGCTGGAGCGGGTCGGCGCCGAGGTGAAGACCTACGGTTACGGCTTTCCCTATCTCAAGGACGCGTCACAGGGCGTCGCCACGGCTTACGGTGCAGCCTGTACGCCGGATTTCTTCCTGTATGACCGCGATCGCAAGCTGACCTATCACGGCCAGTTCGATGATGCCCGCCCGGGCAACGGCAGGGATGTGACGGGCGCGGACCTGCGCGCCGCCGTCGATGCTGTGCTTCGCGGCGAGGCTGCCGGTGCAAAGCAGGTTCCTTCCATCGGCTGCAACATCAAATGGACGGCCGGCAACGAACCGTCCTGGTTTTCCACCGCCGCCTGATCGCAGTCGAAGACGGCCAGCTCTCGTGGGCTGGCCGCGTTTTCTCCTTCACAGACCGGAACACCATGGCATCGCGTCGCAAGCAACAGCCTGAAGAAGACGGGCGCCTCATCGAAACGGATGTCCTCGTCGTTGGCGGCGGGCCGTCCGCTGCCTGGGCCGCGCTGTCGGCGGCAGAGGCCGGCGCGCGAGTCGTTCTGGTCGACAAGGGATACCACGGCACCAGCGGCGCGACGGCGCCGTCCAACACGGGGACCTGGTGCATTCCGCCGGGCGAGGGGCGTGCAGCCTCCGTCGAGCAGCGGTTCAAGCGCACGGCCGGCCTTGCCGATCGCCGCTGGATGCTGCGCGCGGCGGACCGGGCCTATGAAAACCTGCAGAAACTGGTCGAATGGGGTTATCCCTTTCCGAGCGAGGAGGACGGCAGCCTCTACATCGCCAATCTGCGAGGCCCGGACTACATGCGCTTCATGCGCCAGCGCGTGCAGAAGGCCGGTGTCACCATTCTCGATCACCATCCGATCCTCGAACTGCTTGGCGACGACAACCATGTCGGCGGTGCGGCGGGGCTGGTGCGCCGCAACGGCGCGAGCTTTCGCGTGTCGGCCGGCGCAGTGGTCCTGGCGACAGGCGGTTGCGCCTTCTTCGAGCGCATTCTCGGCGGCACGGGCCTGACGGGCGATGGCAGCCTTTTCGCGGCGGAGGCCGGCGCTTCGCTCTCCGGCATGGAATTTACCGGCAAATATACGCTCTCTCCGCATGGCTCTTCGCTGAACAAGGGCCTGCCGTTCCGATGGGCGACCTTCTACCACGAGAACGGTGAGGTGCTGCGCAATGCCCAAGGGGACCCCGTGACGAACGGCATCGGCGGTGGGGAGCGGCAGGTGGCCGAGGCCTTGCTGACCGGCCCCGTCTACGCCCGGCTCGATCTTGCCGAGTCCGCCATGCAGGATTGGTTGCAGCGCGGCCAGCCAAACTGTTTCCAGCCCTATGACCGCATGGGTATCAATCCCTTCGAAGAGCGTTTTCGCGTGGAACTCAAATACGAGGGCACGGTGCGCGGCACGGGCGGCATTCGCATTGTTTCCTCCGATTGCAGCACTGGCGTTGCCGGTCTCTATGTTGCCGGAGACGCGGCAAGCCGCGAGAATGTCACTGGCGGCATTTCCGGCGGAGGGGCGATCAATGCCTCCTGGGCCATTGCCAGCGGCTGGTGGTCGGGCCATGGCGCGGCCCAACACGCCCGCCGCCGGCAGGCCAGGGACACTGCGCGTTTGCAGCCGCTTGGTACAACGGGCCTGCGTGGCAGCGCCGAGCGCGAGGATATCGATCTCGCCGCCACTGCGCGCGCTGTGCACGATGAAATCGTGCCGCTCGACAAGAGTTACTGGCGAACGGCCGAGACGTTGGATTCCAGCCAACGGGCACTGGACGATATCTGGCTTCAGCTAAACCAGGCCGGCCCCTCCGCCGGCATTGATCGTCTTCGGTCCCGTGAAGTGGCGTCGGTGACTGCAAATGCGCGCTGGACGGTTGCCGCAGCCCTGTTGCGCACCGAAAGCCGCGGCGTGCACCGTCGACGCGATTTTTCAGGTGAGGACGACGCCCAGGCAAGCCGCATCACCGTTTCCGGCCTCGACCGGGTGACGGCCGCGCGCGAAATCCTCGCCCTCGAAACGGTACGGGAGGGCTGAGCGATGATCGAAGTCATCTCGACCGACCGCTGCATCCGCTGCGACATCTGCGAGCGCATCTGTCCGGCCTTCGTTTTCGACCGGGACGAGACGGGGCTGCCCGTCATTGCCCGGCAGGACGACTGCCAGACGTGTTTTCTCTGCGAAATCTACTGCCCGACGGATGCGCTCTACGTCGCCGAAAACGCGCACGGGCCGATCGGCATCAGCGAGGCCGATGTCTTGGAACGCGACCTTTTCGGCACATACGCCCGTTCGCTCGGCTGGAACCGCGGGCGCGCCGGCGGCGCACAGAATGACCCGACCCGCCACATCCGCGTGGCGCAGGTCTGAAGGGAGATTGAACATGGAACGTATAGCCGTCAGCGCATTGCGCAAAACCTTTACGCTGAAGCCCGGGCAGACGGTGGCGGTCGACGGCGTGCTGTCCAACCGGATCGCGGTGCTGGATGGCGTCGACCTCACCATCAATCGTGGCGAATTCGTCACCGTCGTCGGCCCCTCGGGCAGCGGCAAGTCGGTGCTGCTCGATGTCATTGCGGGGCTGACCGAGGCGACCTCGGGAGGAGCGCGTATCGACGGCATCGAGGTGTCGAAACCGCATGCCCGCACGGCCTATGTCTTCCAGCAATACGCGCTCTTTCCCTGGCGTACCGCGTTGCAGAACGTCGAATATGCGCTGGAAGTGCGCGGCACGCCTGCCACTGAACGCCGCGAGAAGGCACTCTATTTCCTGCACCTCTTCGGCCTCCACGGTTTTGAGGACCGCTATCCGTCGCAACTTTCCGGCGGCATGCAGCAGCGTGTGGCGATCGCCCGCGCGCTTTCCACAGATCCGCAGGTGCTGCTGATGGACGAGCCGTTCGCAGCCCTCGACGCCCAGACCCGCGACATCCTGCAAAGCGAACTTCTGCGCATCTGGGAGCAGATCAAGACCACCGTCGTCTTCGTGACCCATTCGATCGACGAGGCGATTTATCTGGCCGACCGCGTCGTCGTGATGACCGCCCGCCCGGCGAGCGTCAAGGAGATCGTCGCGATAGACCTGCCGCGTCCGCGCGATCTCGATATCCGCAACAGCGAGGCCTTCAATGCCTACCGTTCTCGCGTCTGGGAAAGCCTGCGCGACGAGGTGGTGAAGGCCCAGCGCGACTGGGCGCTCGCTTCCAGCTACGCCAATTGAGGGAGGGCCCGATGAGCCTGATCGCCGACCGCAGCCTGCCGCTACGCACCACCTTTTCCCTGCGCCGTAAACGCGCCCGGGAGAAGGCGCCGACCGCGCTCTCGGAGTTCTTCTCCACCATCACGATCGGCCTGCCGGCACTTGCCGCCTTCGCACTCCTCTGGGAGGTCGCACCGCGTGCCGGGTGGATCAATTCGCTGTTCTTTCCGCCGCTCAGCCAGGTGCTGGCGGTTCTGTGGGAGATGATCGTCTCCGGCCAGCTTGCCGACCATATCGGCATCAGCTTGCAACGCGCCGCGATCGGCTTTGCCCTTGCCGTCGTCACCGCCGTGCCGCTCGGCTTCCTGATGGGACGCTATCCGCTCTTTGAGCGGGCCTCCGATTTCCTCGTCCAGACCCTGCGCAACACATCGCAATTCGCGCTGCTGCCGGTCTTCATCCTGCTGCTTGGCATCGGCGAGGCCTCGAAGATCGCCATCACCTTCTACGCCGCCGTCTTCTTCCTGCTGATCAATACGATCGTCGGCGTGAAGTCGGTCGACCCGCTGCTCCTCAAGGCGGCGCGCTCGATGGGCACGTCGGACTGGGACCTTTTCAAGAAGGTGATCTTCCCCTCGGCCATTCCCTCGATCGTCGCGGGTGCCCGGCTCGGCGTGAAGACATCGCTCTTCTCGGTGATCGCGGCCGAGATGCTCGCCGCCCAGTCAGGCATCGGCTACCTCATCCAGAATTCATCACTGATGTTGGAAACCGACCGCATGTATGCCGGGATCCTGACGCTGACCATCGTGGGCCTCGTGCTCAACTACCTGCTCGTCGCCGGTGAAAAGCGCGCCACCCATTGGCGGGGCAGCGGCGAGAGCGGCCCTAACTGAACCTCCCTTCATTCTCTTGATGACCCATCGATCTCGAAAGGATCCATCCATGATATCCCTTCCGCTCCGCCGGACGCTTTTGAAACTGGCGCTTGCACTTTCCCTCCTGCCTGTCGCAGCTGCTGCCCCGGCCTTTGCAGATGAGGCCAAGCCTGATGTAATCCGCATCGGCTCGACGGCGCCCGGTCACCTGAAGTTCATCCTCTATCGCAACAAGAAGCTGCTGGAGGACGAATTCGCCAAGGACGGCATCAAGATCGAGCTGACGACCTTCGATGGCGGCTCGGCTGCCACCGTCGCGCTCGGTTCCGGCGCGATAGACTTCACCTATATCGGCAACAATCCGTCGCTGCGCCTGGCCGCGGCCGGCGCGGATGTGAAGCTCGTTGGCCTATCGAGCTGGAACCGCTCCAACGAAACGCAGATCGTCGTGAAGCCGGATTCACCGATCCAGAAGATCGAGGACCTGAAAGGCAAGAAGGTCGCCTATCTTTCCGGTACCGTGCGCCACTCGACCTTCGCCAAGGCGTTGAATGCTGCCGGTCTTTCGCTCAAAGACGTGGAAAGCCTCAACCTCGGGATCGAAAGTTCCGGTCCGGCCCTTTCCCGCGGTGATGTCGATGCCATCGTTGAGAGCACCGGCCCGGTCCAGGCGCTGGTCGAAAAAGGCGGCGCGCGGGTGATCTTCGATGCCGGCGTTTCCGGCAGCCCGGAATGGGCCGTTCCCCACCTCATCAGCGTCAATGGCGATTTCGCCCGCAAATATCCCGAGATCGTGACGCGCCTGCTCGCGGTCGATATCGCGACGGCGCGCTGGGCGGATGCGAACCCGGAAGAGACGATTGCGATCTTCGTCAAGGAAACCGGCAACAGCGACAAGGCGGTGCGGGCGACTTATCCGGACGGCAAGTTCTTCCAGGATCCCGAGATCACCGAAGAGGCAGTGCGCGCGCTTCAAGGCGAGGAAACCTTCATGGCGGATGCCGAGCTTCTGAAGGGCAAGGTCAACTACGACACCTGGATCGACCGCTCCTTCTACGACGCCGCCCTGAAAAGGGTTGCCGCCAGCAACTGACCATATAGGCTTGGGTGCCGGCGCAGGCGCGCCGGCCCATTTTTTGATGTCGTGATGTCCTCCATTCCCGCTCCGCCGCTCCCTCTTCACCGCACCCGCATTGTCCCGGCCGTCGTCGCCGTGGCCTTCTTCATGCAGATGCTCGACAGCACGATCATCGCGACGTCGCTGCCGGCCATGGCGAAGGCCTTTTCGACGGATGTGGTGACGCTCAATGTCGGGTTCACCGCCTATCTGCTCGCCATGGCGGTGTTCATCCCGCCGGCCGGCTGGCTCGCCGACCGGTTTGGCGCGCGGGAGGTTTTCCTGTCCGCCATCGTGTTGTTCACGCTGGCGTCCATCGCGTGTGGTTACTCCGGTTCGCTTTGGGAGTTCACGGCTGCGCGGCTTTTTCAGGGGGCATCGGCAGCTCTGATGACGCCTGTGGGGCGCCAGCTCGTGCTGCGTGGTGCGCCGAAGGCCGAACTGGTCCGGGCGATTGCCACCATCACCTGGCCAGCGTTGATCGCGCCGGTGATCGGTCCGCTGATCGGCGCGTGGATCACCACCCATGCCGGATGGCAGTGGAATTTCTTCATCAACCTGCCGCTCGGCCTTCTTGGCGTGGTGCTGGTTGCCTTCTTCGTGCCGCACGCGCCGGCAGAGGGGCGGCGGTCCTTAGACCTCGTCGGCTTTCTTCTGACTGGCAGCGCCCTAGCCTTGACGCTGGCAGGGCTTGAATTGTCCAGCGCATCGACTGGTGGAGCCGGTGCTCTCGCCATTCTGGCCGTGGGCGTGCTGATGGGCTTCGTCGCGATCCTTCACCTTAAACGCACGACGCATCCACTTCTCGATCTGGCAGTGCTGAAGGTCCCGACGTTCGCCTTTGCCACGCTTTCGGCGGGTACCGCAGGGCGGCTGGCCGTCAATGCCACACCGTTTCTGCTGCCGCTGCTCTTCCAGGTCGGCCTTGGCCTTGACGCGGTGGAGACAGGCACGCTCATTCTCGTCTATTTCCTGGGCAACCTGCTGATGAAGAGCGTGACGACGCCTGCGTTGCGCCTCTTTGGTTTCCGTACCGTGCTGGTCGTCAACGGCCTCGTCGCGGCCCTGACGATCGGTGCCTTCGCCTTCATCGACGGTGAAACGCCGCGTCTTCTCCTCTTCGCGCTGCTCATTGCCTGCGGCCTCTCACGCTCCATGCAGTTCACAGCGCTGACGACGATTGCCTTCGCCGATGTCACGCCGGCGCAGCGGAGTGCGGCAGCGACGATCTCGGCGATGTTGCAGCAGCTTGCGCAACTGCTCGGCGTGGCCGTGGCGGCGGTCGTGATGCGCCTGTCGTCCTACCTTGCTCCGCCGGCCGCGGACGGCGGCATGCTGATGGACATTCGTGCGGCCTTCCTCTGTGTCGCGGTCATCGGCTTTGTCTCCGCGCTGCGTTTTCTGGCACTCCCCGCCGGTGCCGGCGCGGAAGTTTCCGGACATCGGCGTCGCTAGACGCCACGATGGGCGCATCGCGCGGTAGCGCGAAAAAGCCTCCGCTTCATTGCAGACACTCTACGTGACCCACGGTCATTGAGCCTTTCAAGGCGCAGGTCAATTTTGATGGTTTACAATAGTAATACAATATGATGTTTTAAGCGTGCTGCCGAGCGGCAGCTTTCTTTGGGAGGAAATCATGAAATTCAAAATCGCACTCGCGAGTGCCACGATCCTTGCTGTCTCGATGTTCGGCGCTGCGTCCGCCGCCGACCTGACGGTAGGTTTTTCGCAGATCGGATCCGAGTCGGGCTGGCGCGCCGCTGAAACGACCCTGACCAAGCAGCAGGCCGAACAGCGCGGCATCGACCTCAAATTCGCCGATGCCCAGCAGAAACAGGAAAACCAGATCAAGGCGTTGCGCTCCTTCATCGCGCAGGACGTCGATGCCATCCTCGTCGCACCGGTCGTCGCCACCGGCTGGGACGAAGTGCTGCAAGAAGCCAAGGACGCGGAAATCCCGGTCATCCTGCTCGACCGCACGGTCGACGCCTCGCAGGATCTCTACATGACCGCCGTCACCTCGGACCTGGTGCATGAAGGCAAGGTCGCCGGCCAGTGGCTGGTCGACACGGTCGCCGGAAAGCCCTGCAATGTCGTCGAGCTTCAGGGCACGACCGGCTCCTCGCCGGCGATCGACCGCAAGAAGGGCTTTGAAGAAGCGCTTGCCGGCAAGGAAAACCTGAAGATCGTCCGCAGCCAGACCGGTGACTTCACCCGCACCAAGGGCAAGGAAGTCATGGAAAGCTTCCTGAAGGCGGAGGACGGCGGCAAGAACATCTGCGCACTCTACGCCCACAATGACGACATGGCCGTCGGCGCCATCCAGGCGATCAAGGAAGCCGGCCTGAAGCCGGGCACCGACATCCTCATCGTCTCGATCGATGCTGTTCCGGATATCTTCCAGGCGATGGCGGCCGGCGAGGCGAATGCCACCGTCGAACTGACCCCGAACATGGCCGGCCCCGCCTTCGACGCCCTCGATGCCTTCCTCAAGGATGGCAAAGCGCCGCCGAAGTGGATCCAGACGGAATCCAAACTCTACACCCAGGCCGACGATCCGGCGAAGGTCTATGAGGAGAAGAAGGGCCTCGGCTACTGATTTCTCCCAAGCGCCCCGCGTCCAGCTCCTAACGCGGCGCGGGGCATTTGCCTTGCCCGTCGCTTCCCTTTCGGGAGGCGACGGTCGGCGACGTTCATACGGGTGGCATTATGCAGCCGGTCAATTCCTATGTTCTCTCGGCGACGGCGATCGACAAGATCTTCCCCGGTGCCAAGGCGCTGAATCACGTCGACTTCTCGCTGAGGCGCGGCGAGGTGCACGCCCTGCTCGGTGAAAACGGGGCGGGCAAATCGACGCTCGTCAAATGCCTGACGGGCGCCTATCGCCGCGACGGCGGTCATATCCTCGTCGATGGCGCAGAGGTCGATCCACGCAACACGCTGGAGGCGCAGAACCTCGGCATCGGCACGGTCTACCAGGAGGTGAACCTTCTGGCCAACCTGACGGTCGCCGAAAACCTCTTTCTCGGCCGTCAGCCGAAGCGCTTCGGCCTGGTGAATGCCCGCGAGATGAACCGGCGCGCCAGGGCTCTGCTTGCCGAGTACGAACTCGACATCGATGTTACCGCCGAGCTTGCGGCCTATTCCGTGGCCGTGCAGCAGGTCGTCGCGATCGCCCGTGCCGTCGATCTTTCCGGCAAGGTGCTGATCCTCGACGAGCCGACGGCGAGCCTCGACGCGCATGAAGTCGCGATGCTCTTCCGCATCGTGCGGCGCCTCAAGGAGCGCGGCCTCGGCATCGTCTTCATCACCCACTTCCTCGAGCAGGTCTATGAAATCTCCGACCGCATCACCGTGCTGCGCAACGGGCAGCTCGTGGGCACACGGGAGACCGTCGACCTGCCGCGCCGCGATCTCATCGCCATGATGCTCGGCCGTGAACTGGTGCAAGAGGTCACGGCCCAGCACGGGCCGAAGGGCGAGGGCGGCGATGTGCGCTTTCGCTTCCGCAATTTCGGCCGCAAGGGCCACATCCAGCCCTTTGACCTCGATGTGCGCACCGGCGAGGTGGTCGGCATCGCCGGCCTGCTCGGCTCGGGCCGTACGGAGACGGCCGAAATCCTGTTTGGCGCCGAGCGTGCCGATAGCGGCACGGCGGAGGTGGATGGCCGTGTGCTCGACCTGTCCTCGCCGCGCGCGGCAATCCGCGAGAAATTCGGCTTCTGCCCGGAAGACCGTAAGATCGATGGTATTGTCGGCGATCTTTCCGTGCGCGAGAACATCGCGCTCGCCCTGCAGGCCCGGCGCGGCTGGACGCGGCCGATCAGCCGCAGCGAGCAGGACCGCTTGGCGGATCAGTACATCAAGGCGCTCGACATCCGCACGACGGACCGGGAAAAACCGATCAAGCTGCTCTCCGGCGGCAACCAGCAGAAGGCGATCCTCGCCCGCTGGCTGGCGACCAATCCGGATTTCCTGATCCTCGACGAACCGACGCGCGGCATCGATGTCGGCGCGCATGCGGAAATCATCCGCCTTATCGAATCTCTCTGTGAAAAGGGCATGTCGCTGATCGTGATCTCTTCCGAACTCGAAGAACTCGTCGCCTATTCGAGCCGCGTCATCGTGCTGCGCGACCGGGTGCATGTCGCCGAACTGGTGGGCGATCAGGTGACGACGGCCGGAATCGTCGAGGCCATCGCGTCGTCAACCGGGAGGGCGGGCGCATGACCTCGACCCTCAAGGCCTATGCCATCCGCCTTCTTCCGCAGATCGTGGCACTCGCCCTCATCCTGCTCATGGTGTCGATTGCCTTTCCCGGTTTCTTCAAGCTCGAAATACAGAATGGTCGGCTCTACGGCAGCGTGATCGACATTCTCAATCGCGGTGCGCCGGTGGCGCTGCTCGCCATAGGCATGACGGTCGTCATCGCCACCAAGGGCATAGATCTGTCCGTCGGGGCGGTCATGGCGATCTGCGGCGCCGTTTCCGCCGCCTGCATAACGTCCGGCCACGGGCTGGCGATGACGCTGATCATCACCCTTGGCACCGGCATCCTCTGCGGCCTTTGGAACGGATTTCTCGTCGCCGTGCTCGATATCCAGCCGATCATCGCGACGCTGGTGCTCATGGTCGCGGGTCGCGGTATCGCGCAGCTCATCACCGAAGGCGCCATCCTCACCTTCAATGATGCGGGCCTGATCTTCATCGGCAGCGGGTCGCTTTTCGGCCTGCCCATGCCGGTGGTCATCTGGCTTGGCTTCGGCCTCATCGTCGCGCTCCTCGTGCGCCGCACGGCACTTGGCATGCTGATCGAAGCCCTCGGCGTCAATCGTCGCGCCTCCACGCTGTCGGGCGTCTCGACCCGCGTGCTGCTGATGGCTGCCTACGTGCTTTGCGGCCTCTGCGCCGCCATCGCGGGCATCATCGTCGCGGCCGATATCCGCGGTGCGGACGCCAACAATGCAGGTCTCTGGCTGGAACTCGATGCGATCCTCGCGGTGGTCGTCGGGGGGACGTCGTTGCTCGGCGGGCGGTTCTCGATCGCAGCCTCCCTGCTAGGTGCCCTCATCATCCAGTCGATCAATACGGGTATCCTGCTCTCCGGCTTCCCGCCCGAATTCAACCTCATCATCAAAGCCGCGATCATCGTGCTGATCCTGGTCATCCAGTCGCCACGTGCGCAATCGGCCTTCGTCTTCCTCTCTCACCCACGGGCACAGGACAAGAAGACGGAGCAGGAGGCGAAATGAACCCGCGTTATCTTCCCCTTGCCGCCACGGTGGCAATCTTCCTGATCGCCTATGCCATCTGTTTTGCGCAATACCCGAACATGCTGTCGACGCGGGTGATCGGCAACCTGCTCACCGATAATGCCTTTCTCGGCATCGCCGCCGTCGGCATGACCTTCGTCATCCTCTCGGGCGGCATCGACCTGTCGATCGGCGCGGTCATCGCGTTCACGGGCGTGTTCCTCGCGGTCCTGCTCGAATCGACGTCGATCCACCCGCTGGCGGCCTTCGCACTGGCGCTCGTCGTCACCACGGCATTCGGGGCGCTGATGGGGGTGATCATCCACCACCTCGAAATGCCGCCTTTCATCGTCACGCTGGCGGGCATGTTTTTGGCGCGCGGCATGGCCTTCGTGCTGTCGATCGACTCTATCCCGATCAAACACCCGTTCTACGCCACGCTGAAGAGCCTCTACTACAAGCTGCCCGGCGGAGGGCGCATCACGCTGATCGGCGGCCTGATGCTTCTGGTCTTCCTGGCAGGCATGCTGATTGCGCACCGCACCCGTTTCGGCGCGAACGTCTATGCGCTCGGCGGCGGTGCAGCGACGGCGCGGCTGATGGGCGTGCCGATCGGCCGCACGACGATCCTGATCTACGCGCTTTCCGGTTTCCTCGCCGGCCTCGCCGGGATCGTCTTTTCGCTCTACACCTCGGCGGGCTATTCGCTGGCAACGGTCGGCGTGGAACTGGATGCCATTGCTGCGGTGGTTATCGGCGGCACGCTTCTGACGGGTGGCTCCGGCTTCATCGCCGGCACGCTGGTTGGTATTCTCATCCAGGGGCTCATCCAGACCTACATCACCTTCGATGGCTCGCTGTCGAGCTGGTGGACGAAGATCCTCATCGGCCTGCTGCTCTTCGCTTTCATCCTTCTCCAGAAGGGGCTCATCCATGTCACGGGTCGAAGGAGGCGGTATGCCTGACGTCCACCCGGCCCCGCTTGCTGCTCGACGGCGCCGAGGTTAGCGGGCCGATGCGCAAAAAGGGCCTGCTCGAAACGATGGTGAGTGGAGCGGTGGCGCATACCAGCCACTCGCAGGTCGTCACCGAACTCGGCAAGGCCATCGTTTCCGGCGAGTTTCCCGTCGGAGCCACGCTGCCCGGCGACGTCGAGCTGGCAGCCCGCTTCGGGGTGTCGCGCACCGTTCTGCGCGAGGCGATGAAGACGCTCGCCGCCAAGGGGCTCATCGTGCCGCGCGCCCGCATCGGCACGCGGGTGACGCCCAAGGACCAGTGGAACCTCTTCGACGGCGACATCCTCACCTGGCATTTTGCTGTCGGCGTGGACAAGGATTTCCTGCTGCATCTCAGCGATATCCGCGGCGGTTTCGAGCCGCATGCCGCGGCACTAGCGGCCCGCCATGCGAGCGAGGCGGAAATCAACCAGATGATGCGCCTCGCCGTCGCCATGGGCGACCCGGATCATACGCCGGAAACACTGGCGCTGGCCGATCTTCGCTTTCACCTCGCGGTGATGGAGGCCTCGCACAATCCGTTCATGCGCACCGTCGGCAGCCTCATCGAAGCGGCGCTTGCCGGGGTCTTCAAGCTGAGTTCTCCGGCCGCCGATCGGGGCAAGATCGGCGACGTGGCGGCCAATCACATGCGGATCGTCGAGGAAATCCGCCGCCGTGACGAGGAAGGCGCGCGCCAGGCGATGTGGAACGTCATCCGTGTCGGCCGGCGGCGCATTCTTTCGGGGGTGGATGATAGAGGGGGCTGAAGGCTATCAAGCGCCAGCCCCCTCGATTGGTGCAACCTGCTATTTGACGAAGGCCTTGCCGAGACCCATGGCCCGCTCCACGATCATGATCACGCCCAGCGTCAGCAGGATCAGCAGCGCGGAGGCTGCGGCGACCAGCGGATCGGCCTGGTTGTAGACGTAATTATAGAGTTCGACGGGCAAGGTGCTGATGCGCGGGCCGGTGAGGAACAGCGTGATCACCACTTCGTCGAAAGAGACCAGGAAGCAAAGTGCCGAGGCGGCAACGATGCCGGGTGTCAGCATGGGCACGGTGACGCGGAAGAACACGGTCAGCGGCTTGGCGCCGAGCGTGCGTGCCGCCTCTTCGCAGGCGCGGTCCTGCGTGCTCAGTGATACGGCCAGCACACGCAGCGCATAAGGCAGGGTCACCACCAGATGAGCGAAGACCAGGCCCTGCATCGTCGCAAGCAGCCCGAAGGAGGCGAAGACGATAAGGATGGCGAGGCCGAGCACGATGGTCGGCAGCAACAGCGGCGCGGTGAAGAGGTTGAACAGCAGGTCGCGGCCGGCGAAACGCAGCCGGGTCATCACCCAGGCGGCGGGCACCCCGATAAGGATCGACAGCGCGGTTACGACCGCCGCCAGCGACAGGCTCGTCCAGAACGCCTTCAGCATCTGGCTGTTGGCAAACAGCGCGGAGTACCAGCGCGTCGACCAGGAAGATGGCGGGAAGCGCAGCACCTGGTCGCCGGAAAACGACAGCGGGAAGACGAGGATCACCGGCGCCAGCAGGTAGACGAACAGCATGAAGACGATGATGCGCATCGGCCAGGAGGTCTTGTGGATTTCCATTGGGTTTTCCTCCTAGTCCAGACGCCGCAGCACGACGGAATAAGCCCACAGCGCCGCACCGAAGACGATGAGCACGAGGATCGACAGCGTCGAGGCGAGCGGCCAGTTGAGCGTGACGATCGCCTGGTCGTAGATCTCGGTCGCGAGCAGGAAGACGCGCCCGCCGCCCATCAGCTTCGGCGTGATGAAGGACGAGACGGCCAGCACGAAGCAGAGCAGGCAGCCGAGCGCGATACCGGGCAGCGTCAAGGGCAGGATGACCTTGGTGAAGGTGCGGGTAGGCGTGGCGCCGAGCGTGCGCGCGGCTTCCTCCACCCGCGGATCGAGCCGGCCGAACCCTGCCATCAGCGCGAGGATCATATAGGGCATCAGGATTTCGGTGAGGCCGATGAAAACGCCCTTGATGTTGAACATCAGGCTCGGCGCCGGCAGGCCGACCGCCTTGATCGCGCTGACCACCGGCCCATCGTCGGTAAGGATGGCGATCCAGCCATAGGTGCGCACCACCGCGGAGGTGAGCAGCGGCGAGATGACGAGCACCGTGAGGAAGGTCCGCCAGGAGCCTGACGCCCGGTGCAGGTAGAGCGCGATCGGATAGGAGACGACGAGTGTCGTCAGCGTGATCGCCAGGCTGATCCAGACGGAGTTGAACACCAGTTCGAGATAGAACGGATCGCTGAGCAGGCCCGCCCAGTTCTTCCAGGTGAAGACCGCCTCCATGCCACCGCCGATACGCGACTTGTTGAAGGAATAGCGTGCGAGGTTCAGGACCGGCAGGATGAAGCCGACCGCGTTGATGAGTGCGATCGGCAAGAGCAGGAGGACGGCGAGCTCGCCGTCGCGCCATTGGCGAGCGGGGCGGGGAAGGGCGGGGACGGCGCTCATTTCTCGTCCGCCGGATAAACGAGGGTGTCTTCCGCCGACCAGCCGAGCGTGACGCCGTCATCGACGGCAAGCGGGCTGCGATCGCGCCGCGTCGCTTCTTCCACGACGATCTCGTCGCCGCCAACGCGCACCGCATATTGCACGAGGTCGCCAATGAAGGTGATACCCGACACGCTGCCTTGCACCTTGTTCGCGGCCTCGCCCGTCTCCTGCAGGCGGATGCGGTGCGGGCGCACGAGGATGTCGACGGCACCCGGCGCCAGCGTCGTGGCGGAACGCAGCTGCTGGCCCGCGGCCATCAGCGTGCCTTCCGATGTGACAGCACCCTTGAGACGGTTCGTGCGGCCGACGAAATTTGCGACGAAGGCCGTTGCCGGCCGCTCGTAGACTTCGGTCGGCGTACCGAATTGCTCGACCTGGCCGCCCCGCATCACCACGACACGGTCGCACATCGAAAGCGCCTCGACCTGGTCATGCGTGACGAAGACGGCGGTGATGCCGCTCTGCTGCTGGAGGGCGCGGATCTGTACGCGCATCTCGTCGCGCAGCTTCGCGTCGAGGTTCGACAGCGGCTCGTCGAGAAGCAGGATCGACGGTTCGATGACAAGCGCGCGGGCGAGCGCCACGCGCTGCTGCTGGCCGCCGGACAGTTCTTTCGGTTTGCGGTGGGCGAGATGGCCGAGCTGGACCATCTCCAGCGCCTGCGTCGCGCGAGCCTCTGCATCCCGCGCCGAAACGTTGCGCATCTGCAGGCCGAATGCGACGTTGCGCGCGACGTTCATATGCGGAAACAATGCATAGCTCTGGAACACCATGCCCATGTCACGATCATGGATGGGCAGGCGCGTGATATCGCGCCCGCCCACCATGATCTGGCCCCGGGAGGGTTTGTTGAGGCCCGCGATGATACGCAGCGTCGTGGTCTTTCCACATCCCGACGGGCCGAGAAAGGCGACCATCTCGCCCTTGCGGACGGAAAGATCGAGCGAGGGGATCACGTTGACAGCGCCGAAGCTGACGCCGATCCCTTCCAGTCTGAGATGCTCCTCCGGAGCGGAAGTCATGGGCATGGGGCAACTCCTGGGGCAATTCCAGCAAAAGGCGCAGCAGTTCTACGGGTGGAATTGCGGAAAAACAAAGAGATAGAGCGTTTTCGCGATTCGGGGAAAAGCGAAAACGCTCTGGACCGGGATCAGCGGCTAAGCGGAATGACGCGGCGGCGCCACTGCTCGGTGATGGCTTCGCGGATCTTGGCGACCTCGAGCCAGTTGATGTCGATCATCTTGTCCATCGCACCGGCGGCGGTGCGCTCGATCGCCTTTTCCGAGATCAGCGCTGCCGCCTTGGCGTTGGTGGGTGCGTAGAACATCTGCTCGGTGAAGGCGGCTTGTGCCTCCGGGCTCAGCGCATAGTCGATGAACTTCTTGGCGCTTTCGCTGGCAGGTCCCCCTTTGATGAGGCCGATCACGTTGATCTGGAAGCCGCTGCCTTCTTCCGGCAGCACGACGCCGAGCTTGCCGTCCGAGAGATCGGCATAGACCTGCGCACGGGCATTCCAGCCGATGCCGATCGCTGCCGTGCCGCTGGAGATCGGCTGGTAGACGTCCGGCCGCGGCTCCCAGGTCTGGACGAGGGGCGCGAGCGCCTCAAGCCGCGTGATGCCAGCCTCGACGCTTTCGATGTAGTTTGTGCCACCCGCCATCTTGTCGGTGATGATGGTGAACGTCGTGCCCTGGATATCCGGCACGGCTGGGATCGAGACCTGTTTGGCATATTGCTCGTCCCAGAGCGCATTCCACGAGGTCGGCGCCTGTTTCACCTTGTCGGTGTTGTAGAGCAGGATGAGATTGTCGAAGGTAACGCCGACTGCATTGACGCCCTCCACTTTCGCCTGCGGATAGAGGTCGGCGATATGTTTCGTGACCGTATCGTCCATCGGGGCGAAAATGCCCTCGTCGGTTGCCGCCTTCGCCACCGAGACGTCCATGATGGCGATGTCGATCTGCGGGGCGCTGGCCTGCGCCCTGAGCGTGCCCAGCATCTGGGCGGAGTTGGGCATGCCGTAGAACTCGACGGTGATGTCCGGATTGGCCTTCATGAAGGGCTCGACGACGGCCTTCACGTAGTTTTCCTGGAAGATGCCGGAATAGGCCGTCAGCACGACGGTATCGGCCATCGCCACAGAGGTGGCGAGGGACATTGCGAGCGCGGCAAGGCCAACGCGGGTTGCGTGTCTGATGGTGGTCATGAGTTTTCCTCCACTCTTGAACCGATTGTTCCCATTATGTTTATCGTATTGGGCCGCCTCAGGCGGCCGAGGCTTCCACGATTCTCGTGGCGCCGGAAATGTCGGGCAGCTTTTCGCCGTTGCGCAGCCGCTCGAGCAGGACGAGTTCGCTTTCCTGCATGCCGAGCGCCTTGTCGACGGCCCATTCCGCCTTCGACGGATCAAGCACCAGCACGCCGCTCTCGTCGGCAATGATGGCGTCGCCGGGGTTGACCGTCTGCCCGCCGACCGAGACCGGCACGTTGATCGCGCCTTCGAGGCCGAGGATCTTGGTGGTGATCGGCGAGGGGCCGCGGCACCACATCGGCAGGTCGACGCGGCGAATTTCGGAAAAGTCGGTCGCCGGGCCGTCGATGACCGCGCCGACGATGCCGCCGAGCTTCATCGAATGGGTGACCACGCCGCCCCAGCAGGCATGTTTATCGTCGCCGCAGCGGTCGACGACGATGAAGTCGCCCGGCCGCACCAGCTTGGTGAGATAGTGCAGGATGGTCGAGTCGGCGTGCGGCAGGCGCACGGTGACGGCCGTGCCGGCGATACGCTTTTCCGGAAGGACCGCACGTAGTTCCCGGTTCAGGAAGCCGGAATGCAGGAAATGGCCGACCGTCGCGGTCTCGACCTGTTCCATCTTCTTGATGAGTGCCGGAGCGATCTGCTGCGGCATGGCATTGACGATGAACATATGAGATTTCCTTACAGAACGTGATGCTGGGCGACGGGCACGTCGCGGCGCACCGTGCCGATGCGATCAAGGTCGAGGCGGGCCGAGGCGGTGCTGACGCCGTCCGAGCACTGGGCGACCATGTGACCCCAGGGGTCGATGACCATGGAATGGCCCCAGCACCACTTCTTGCCGTCCGCATGGGTGCCGGCCTGGCCGACCGCGGCGAAATAGGTCTGGGTCTCGATGGCGCGGGCTCGGGCAAGCACTTCCCAATGGTCCTTGCCGGTCATCAGCGTGAAGGCGGCGGGCAGCACGATGACGTCCGCACCCTTGTCGCGCAGCGCCCGGAAGAGTTCGGGGAAGCGGATGTCGTAGCAGATGGCGCAGCCCACAGTGGTGTCGCCGACCTTGTAGGTTACCACATCCTCGCCACGGCCGATCGTGTCGGACTCGCGGTAGGAGACACCGCCGGGCGTGTCGACGTCGAACAGGTGGATCTTGCGGTACTTTGCGATTTCCTTGCCCTCGGGGCCGAAGACCACGGTGGCATTGTAGTGGTTGTTGCCGGATTTTTCGACCATCGAGCCGCAATGCAGCGTCACGCCGAGTTCCTTGGCAAGCGCTGCGAAGCGCTGATAGGTCGGACCGTCCGGAAAGCTTTCGCCGCTGCCGTGGACCGCATCGCGACCCTCGCCGAGAAAGGCGAAATATTCTGGCAACACCACCAGATCCGGCGTCTCGGCGGCCACAACCTCACGCACCATACGCTCGGCGTCGTCGAGGTTTTTCGCTTTGTCGGAACCGGAATTCATTTGCACAACACTGATCTTCATCGAAGTCCTCCAAGTCTCAGTCGGGGTATCGTCATGCCTTGCGATTGGAATGACAAACGATAAAGAATTGTCGGGAGCGATAGAAAAAACTTGTGTGGATTGTTTTACGCCGTAATGCCTTTCGTATCGAGAGAGGCTTCGCGCGCAATCACCGAAAGCATTGAAGGGATTAGGTTTTCCGGGTCGTCGACGTAGACGGCGTGCAGTTTCAGGGCGGGGAAATGCGGCGTGATCGACAATAGCTCGACGACGCCCTCCGCTATCATCGGCACCACCATGGGCACCGGTAGCAGCGCGACGCCGATGCCGTCGCGGGCAAGTCGCAACATGGCGGAAAGCGAGTTGGAGTTTGAAATGACCGGCGGCTGCACGCCGAGTTCCTCGAACTGCCGGAGCAGCCAGACATGCGGCACGCTGTTGCGCGAGAAGGTGAGCACCGGATAGTTGGAAAGGTCCTGCAGGCGGAGTTCGCGGCCACCGAGCCCGAAAGATGGGGTAGCGACCCAGGCGCATTCCATGGTGCCGAGATCGATGTTCTTGAGGCCCGGGGTGAGAACCGGGCCCATCAGCAGCGCGAGATCGAGCCGTCGCTCGCTGACCTCGCGGCCGATCGCCAGTGACGTATCGACATTGAGGTCGAGCCCGAGCGAAGGAAAGCGTTCCTTCACGCGCTCGATGAAATTGGGCAGCCAGGCATGCACGATGGAATCGATGGTGCCGATAGACACGGTGGCGCGCAAATGCTGCGGGCTGCCGATCGCGACCTTGAAACTTGTGGCGGCTTTCAGCAGTTCTTCGGCGGGTTGCATGGCGCGCTGGCCGATGGTCGAGAGCCGCACGCCGCCTGGCATCCGCTCGAAAAGTTCGCAGCCCATCTCAGCCTCAAGGCTGGCGATGCGGTTGGAAACAGCCGCCTGTGTGGCGTTCAGCCGCTCGGCCGCGGCGCGAAAACTTCCGAGCCGCGCGACCCATACGAATGTTTCGACGAAGCGCAGATTCATTGCTGGTCCATTCCAAAAGCCGATAGCTGCCTCGATATATCGGCCGACCGAGAATTTCTACGCCTTACAACGGCTATGGGATAGTCCACCGGAATGACGCCGACCAAAGGAGGCGGCTGCATGAAACCTGTGACTCGGCTCACTCTACGTCCAGGGCGGGCGAGCCTATGTGAACCCGCGCGGCATGGTTGGATCGGTCATGTCGATCTCGATATGGACGAGGTTCGCAGTACCAGGCATGGCGGCGAGACGGCGCACGGTGCGGGGTCCAGTTGTCCCAGGCGGGCCAGAAGCAGATCGACCGCCGCTGCCGCGACCTGGTCCAGGTGAAGATCGACCGCTGTGAGGGGAGGGGTGGCCAGCTTGGCGCGCATGCCGTCATAACGCGTCGCGAGCCGAAGGTCGTGCGGGACCTTGCGACCGATAATGCTTGCAGCATCCAGAACCCCGGTTGCAAAGGCATCGACCGGGACGCAGAGGGCCGTGATGGTCGGATCGGCTCGAAGGAGGGTTTCGGTCGCCGCGGCCGCAGCCTGCTCGCCGCCGCGTTCGTCGACACGAATGGCAATGGGCGAGAAACCGGCTCGCGCGGCGCGCTCCGCATAGACGGCCTCGGTCTCGATATAGGAGTTGCGCCTTTGCAGGCCGGTTATCAGGCCGACGCGTCCACCGCCTTCGAGCAGGTGATCCAGCAGCAGATGCGCCGTCGCACCGCTTTGAAGATCCACGAAGGGCAGGCCATCCCGCCCGGGCGCGCGTCCGATGGAGACGACCTCCACGCCCCGGTCGAAAAAGAAATCCAGCACCGGATCATCGAGCTCCGGCTCGACGACGATGACGCCGTCCACTTCGAGGGCGTCCAGATTGTCGCGCGGCCCAAGCGGCGGGACGAGGCAAAGCGAGATGCCGCGCGAAAAGGCCGCCACAGCCGCGGCGGCCGCGATTTCCATGAGGAAGCCCAGTCTCGACGGGCCAGCGGCAACGGCGAATGGCATGGATGAGACAAGCGCAATCGCCCCGGCGCCGCCTGTCCGCAGGCGTCGTGCCCGATGATTCGGCCGGTAGCCCATTGCCTCTGCGAGCGCCTCGATGCGTTTGCGCGTTTCGGGATCTACGTAGCGGCGGCCGCTGAATGCATGCGACACCGTCGTGGCGGATACGCCCGCCGCCTTTGCAAGATCGGCAATAGTCGGTTTGCCCATGGTCCCTCCTGTTGAGACGTCTTAACATGACGGCTGCCCCATGCAAAACGATTTGCAGTGTGTAAAATTTATGCTAGAGACGTCGCCGTGCAAAACGATTTGCATGGCGGCTTGAGGAGGCCGGGAGGAGGAGAAATGGGATATGAACTGAATTCTGTGGTCGATCCGGCCGACGAGAGGCTGCCGCTGCGCAGTCTTTTCCTGTTCGGCCTGCAGCACGTGCTGGTGATGGCGGCCTCGCCGATCACTGCTGTCTTTCTGGTGAGCAAGGCGCTCGGTTTTTCCGATGCGGTGACGGTCTCGCTGATCAGCGCCACTTTCTTTGTCTGCGGCCTCGGGTCGATGCTTCAAAGTTTTGGGCCAAAAGGGTTCGGCGCCCGCTTGCCCTTCGTCATGGTGCCGGGTGGCGCGCCCATCGCCATCTTCCTGGCGATTGCGCAGCAGACGGATGTGCAGACGGCGGTCGGTGCCGTCATCATGACGGCCCTGTTCTATTTTCTGGCGTTGCCGGTCTTCCGCAGGCTCCTGCGTTACTTTCCGCCGATCGTCGTCGGAACCATGCTGCTGCTGGTCTCTGTCAATCTTGTGCGCATCTATGGCGTGACGATTACCGGCAAGCCTGGGACGGAGGGATTTGCGGCTCCCATCGAGGTCGGGCTGGCGCTGATCACCATCGTTCTCACGATCGTCGCCGCACGCGTCTTTAGCGGCACGCTTCAGCGGCTTGCCGTCATGTTGGGCCTCGTAGGCGGATCGCTCGTCGCGCTCGCCCTCGGCCATATGGATTTCTCCGGCGTACTGTCCGGGCCGGTCATCGCCGTGCCGCAGCTTTTCCCCTTCGGCATGCCGAAGTTCGATCTCATCGCCGCCATACCGCTCATCGTGTTTTCGATCATTTCGATGGCAGAGGCGACCGGCCAAACCATCGCGACCGCCGAAATCGTCGGGCGGCGCGGCGACGCCCATGTCATCGTTCCCGCGACCATTCGGGGCGATGCCTTGATGTCCCTGGTCGGTGGCCTGTTCGGCACGTCGCTGATCATCACCAGTGGCGAAAATGTCGGTATCGTGCGGGCGACCAACGTCAAGTCGCGCTATGTGACGGCCATGGCCGGCGCCATTCTCGTCGTGATTGCGCTGTTTGCGCCGATCGGGCGACTGGCGACGGCGCTGCCGGGCGCTGTCGTCGGCGGCACGGCGGTCATCGTCTTCTCCATCATCGGCGTCATCGGGATCGACCTGCTGCGTCGTGTCGACCTGCGCGAACACGGGGCGATGTTCACCCTGGCCTCGGCACTGTCGATCGGACTGCTGCCGATCCTGGTGCCCGGCGTCTACAGCCAGTTTCCGCAATGGACCCAGATGATCCTCGGCAACGGGCTTGCCGCCGGCACCGTCACCGCCGTGCTGGTCAATGCCCTCTTTGCCCATCACGGTGCTGAAAAACACCCGGCAGACCCGGCGCCCTCCCTGCAATCGACGACTCAAGGAGCCAACGAGTGAGCGCGATCCGCGAAAAACTGTCCAGAACCGGCGATCTGCTTCTGCGTCCGGGTCATGTGCTTTTGCCGGAAGGCCCGCGTGCTGGCATGGCGGTCGTCGTGCGCGCCGGGGTGTTTTGCCGGGTCGATACGGCGGAAGCCGTGGAGAGGGACTATCCGGACTTCGTGCCGCTCGACCTGCCGGATCATCTCCTGATGCCCGGCTTCGTCGATACCCACACGCACCTGACCCAGTCGCTCGGCAAGGCGCTGGTCTTCGGCGAGCCGTCGGAAATTTTCCGGCGGATCTGGGTGCCGTTGGAAGGCAGCCTGGACGAGCGCATGGTCTATCTTTCCGCCAAGCTCGCCGCATTGGAATGCCTGCGTGGCGGCTTCACGACCGCCGTCGATGCCGGCACCCGATCGGAGGGCCATATCGGCGCGCTGGTGCGGGCCGCGCGAGATGTCGGGCTGCGCAGTGTCGTCGGCTTTATCTGCAACGATCTCGGCGGCACGGCGCACATCCCGGATGCGGATGTCATCCTGCGCCAGGCCGAGGCGCACCTCTCCACCTACAAGCGTGACCCGCTGATCCATCCCTCGCTGGCGATATCCATTCCGGAAGTGGCGAGCGATGGGATGCTGAAGGCGGTCAGTGACATGGCCGGCGCGGACGGAGTGGTGTTCCAGACCCATGTCAACGAACATCTCGTTGCCGTCGAACGCTCCCTCGTGGCAAGGGGGCGCCGCCCAATCGAACATCTTGCACATCTGGGGGCGCTCGGCCCCCAGGTCCTGCTTGCGCATTCCACGCTCATCACGCCGCATGAACTCAATCTGCTGCGCGAGACCGGCAGCGCCGTTGCCTACAATCCCGTGGCCAGCCTCTGGAAGGGAAATGCGGTGGCGCCAGCGCTGCAGATGGCCGCACTCGGCATCCGGTTCGGGCTGGGTACGGACGGAACCCGTGCGGACGGGTTCCGGCTGATGGACGCGGCCGAAGGTTTGCAGCGCGCCGGCTTCGGCCTTGCGACGGGCGATTCATCCTGCGGTGGCGGGTGGCTCTGGCTCGACCGGGCGACATCTGGCGCTGCCAATGTCGCAGGCCTGGCCGGGGTTACTGGTTCGATCGCCGAGGGCCTGGCGGCCGACTTCCTGCTCGTCGATCTCGACCGGCCCGAATTTACCCCTTCGTACGATCTGATGTGGGAACTTGTCCGCTATGGCAATCGCGACCAGATCGACGCCGTCTTCACCAACGGGCAGCTTCGGCTTTGGCAAGGCTGGCCCGTCGACTGGGATGCACGGGCGCTACTGGCGGAGGTGCGCGGCGATGCTGCCGCAGCCATCGCGAAGGCGCCGATCCAGCGTATTCATCCGCTTTCCGAAGCGCACCGTCATCTCGGACACTACAAATGAGCCTTGAACTTTTCTTCATTCTGGCAGCGGTGACCTTCGTCGCTGCATTCATTCAGGGTGCCCTCGGTATCGGCTTTGCCCTGATCGTTGCCCCGATCGTCGGGATGCTGAAGCCCGATCTGCTGCCGGTCACCCTGCTCCTGCTGATGCTGCCGCTCAATCTGCACGTTGCGGTGCGGGAGCGCGAGCATGTCGACTGGTCGGGCGCCCGCTGGATCACGATGGGGCGGTTCGCGGGAACGTTTGCCGGTCTCTGGTTGCTGGCAGCCCTTTCGCTGGACCAACTGGATCTGGCAGTCGGCATTTTCACGGTGGTTGCCGCCGGCGCCGCCCTTATCGCCCCGCCTTTCACGCCGAACCGGCCGAGCGCACTCGGTGTCGGCCTGTTCACGGGTATTACCGAAACCGCGACCGGCATAGGCGGCCCCCCGCTCGCCTTGCTCTACCAGCACGCCAAAGCGCCGGTCCTGCGGGCAACGGTCGCACTCTGCTTCTTGGTTGGCGAGGTCATGTCGCTTGTCGTGCTGGCGATTTCGGGACGCGTGGGCTCCGAGCAGCTTCTGGCTGCCCTCTATCTGACGCCCGCGGTTCTGCTGGGAAGTGCTGTCTCAAGGCTCGCGCACCATCGCATCGGCGGTCGCGGCCTGCGGATCGGCGTCCTGAGCTTTGCCATCGTCAGCGGATTGTTTCTTATCGTTCGCTGAGGGAGGTCAGGGAGTGATCCCGAGCCCGGTCCTCCCTTGAGCAATCTTCTAGCGGCCCGCCAGTCTTCCGTTGAAGGTGCTCATGTGGTATGCGAAATCCTTTTCGATTTGACACGATATAAGAGCTAAAGTGTATTCTGTTTGGATCGGCCTCGACCTGCTGATCTCAACCTGCACTGATTTCAGGATTTTCAAGATGACCGATCTGCTCGTAACCAATGTCCGGCCAGATGGCGGGGAGACCGCCGACATCCTGATCAAGGGCGGCCGTATCGCTGCCGTCGGTGCGAACCTGCCGCGCGAGGCCGGCGTGCCGGTGCATGACGGGCGCAATGCCGTTGCCATCGCCCCCTTCGTCGAGCCGCATGTGCATCTCGACAAGATCCTTTGGGGTCTGCCCTGGCACAGCATCAACGTGCCGTCGTCGCTGCGCGCGATGATCGACAACGAGGTGGAAATCCGCAAGAGCCTACCCTGGGACACGGAGGAGCGCGCCGGCAACCTGATGCGCCAGTGTGTTGCCATGGGCTCCACCCATATCCGCAGCCATGTCGACATCTCGACCGGCTACAAGCTCGACAATCTGCATGCGGTGCTGCGCGCATGGGAGAAGACGCAGCATGCCCTAGGCCTCGAACTGGTCGCCTTCCCGCAGCTCGGCATGATGATCGACCCCGGTACGGCGGACCTGATGGAGGCCGCGCTGGACGAGGGTGCCTCGGTGATCGGCGGTATCGACCCGACCAATATCGACGGTGACCCGAAGGGCCATCTCGACACGATCTTCGACATTGCCAGCCGCAAGGGCGCCAAGATCGACATTCATCTGCACGAGGCTGGTGACCTCGGCCTGGCCGCGTTGAAGATGATCACCGAGCGCACCAAGGCGAACGGTATGCAGGGGCGGGTGGTGGTGAGCCACGCCTTCTGTCTCGGCGATGGGCCGGCTGATGCGGTGGATGCGATGATTGACATATTGGCAGAGGGCGGCATCGGCATCATTTCGGCCGTGCCGGGCGAGATCAATTTCCCGCCGATGTTCGAATTGGCACGACGCGGCGTCAAATGCGCCGTCGCCTCGGATTCCCTGCGCGACACCTGGAACCCGCACGGCAACGGCGACATGCTGGAGCGCTGCTGGCTGCTGTCCTATCGCTCCTATTGCCGCACCGACGAAGAACTCGTCGCTTCGCTCGACATGGGCACGAAGCGAGGTGCAGCCCTGCTCGATCTCGAAGGCTATGGCCTCGATGTCGGCTGCGAGGGGAGCCTCGTGCTGATCGAGGGGGAAAACCGCGCGCAGATCCTGGTGGACCGGCCGAAGCGCAGCCTCGTGGTTAAGCGCGGCCGCATCGTTGCGTGCGAGGGCGTCTGGGTGGGTTGAACGCTCGCTCATGCAGAAGGCAGCCAGCACCGCATAGATCAACGCCGTCCATGTCGGTGCGTGGTTCGACGCGCCGTGCGCAGGCTCATCGTTTTTCGATGGTAGTTAAAACGGCGTGCGGGACTGGAGAATGACGGCCTGGCCTCTATTTCGGAAGGACATCGGAAACAAAGCGCGAAAGGATCGCACAATGGCGAAGAACACCATTTGTCTCTGGTACGACAAGGACGCCGAGGACGCCGCCCGTTTCTACGCCGAGACCTTTCCCGATAGCGCGGTGGGCGCCCTTATCCGTGCCCCCGGAAACTATCCGGAGGGGAAACAGGGAGACGTCCTGGTTGTCGAGTTCACGGTTGCCGGTGTTGCCTGCATCGGCCTGAACGGCGGCCCGGCGATCAAGCACAATGAAGCCTTTTCCTTCCAGATCTCGACCGAAGACCAGGAGGAAACCGACCGCTACTGGAACGCGATCGTCAACAATGGTGGCCGGGAGAACGACTGCGGCTGGTGCAAGGATAAATGGGGCGTGTCCTGGCAGATCACGCCGCGTGTCCTGATGGAGGCGCTGGCGGTTGGCGGCGATGAGGCAAAGCGCGCTTTCGATGCCATGATGACGATGAGGAAGATCGATGTCGCAGCAATCGAGGCGGCGCGGCGCGGTTGAATTCATCGTGGCGCCGGGGCTGCGCTAGTCCGGTCTGGCCATGCGTGCCATCGAAGCAATCACGCGCGCGGCATCCCCGCCGGCCGGAGATGCCGGCGTAGCGCGGCGATGCGGAAGATCGCATTCGCCGCTCCATAACCGTGATAGCCCTTGCGCTGGACGATTTCGAAGAAGAAGCCTTCCCGGTAGGTGGGACTGTAGAGTTGGAAATACTCGCCGTGCTCGTCGCGGTCGTAAAGGATGTTGTGCGACTGGAGCTGTTCCGTGAGGGCAGGGTCGAGGCCGAAGCGCGCTTCCAGGTCATCGTAATAGTTTGGCGAGATTTCCAGTGCGGCGAAGCCATTGGCGGTGAGTGCAGCGGCTGTGGCGAAGATGTCGTCGGTGGTGAAGGCGAGGTGCTGGATGCCGGAACCAAAGGTCTCCGTGATGAAACGCCCGGCGACCGTGTTGCGGTTCTCCGCACCATTCATGGTGATGCGCAACGATCCTTCACTGTTCTCGATCGCCTGGCTGCGCACGAGGCCGGATGGATCGACGATATCGACCATGGGTGTTTTCCCGGCTTCGAAGATCGAGGTGTAAAACAACAGCCAGGTCAGGAGTTCGTCATAGGGCATCGTCTGCGCGACGTGATCGATGGTTGCAAGACCGGCGTCATGCGTGTGCATCTCGTTTTCGATGGAATCGAACTCGATGTCCCAGATGCGGGCGAGATCAGTGCTCCGGTCCAGAAGGTAGATGATGCCGCCGCCGACACCGCGCACGGCCGGCATTTCGATCTCGCCACGGTCGAGCGGTTGTTCAAAGACTTCGGCGCCGAGCGCGATAGCGCGCGCCCTTGCCGCCCAGGCGTCGTCGACGAGAAGGCCCATCGCATAGGCGGATGTGCCGTGCACGAGATAGGAAGAACTGGCAAAGCCGCGGCCATCCGCATTGACGACCAACCGGATATCGCCCTGCCGGAACACGGTGACGTTCTTGGTCTTGTGGCGCGCATCCCGGCGAAAGCCGAGGGTTGTGATCATGGCCTCCAGCGCCGGCGCCTCCGTTTCGTCTACCGCGAACTCGATGAAGGCGACGCCTTCGACGCGGCTGCGATCCGGCATTTTGGGCACGTTCACCGCGAGGCCGGGATTGGCGCGACGAACCCGGTCGCCGAGATAGACGAGGGAGCGATGCCCGTCGGCCGCGATCGCGGCGGGCGAACCGCCGCGGAACTGGTCGTTGAAGATTTCGAGGGACAGATAGCCATCATAGCCGGTCTCCGCGACGGCGGCCATGAACGCCTCGACCGGCAGCTCGCCTTCGCCCGGCATGTTGCGGAAATGCCGGCTCCAGTAGAGAAGGTCCATGTCCATCTTCGGTGCATCCGCGAGCTGGATGATGAAGATCTTCTCTTTCGGGATCGAGCGGATCGAATTGACATCGATCTTGCGCGCAAGCGTGTGAAAGCTGTCGAGGATCAGCCCGATATTGGCATGATCGGCCCGACGCACGATTTCCCACGCATCCCGGTGATCATTGATGTGTTTGCCCCAGGCGAGTGCTTCATACCCGACCCGGAGGCCGCGTTTCGCCGCACGCTCGCCAAGTTCACGGAAATCGGCCGCGGCGCGATCCAGGCCACCGAGGGCGGCGCTGGAAACGTTCGAGCAGACGAGCACGAGGTCCGTGCCCATGTCCTGCATGAGGTCGAACTTGCGCTCGGCCCGATCGAAGGTGCGGCTACGCAGCGGTTCCGGCATCCCCTCGAAATCGCGGAAGGGCTGGAAGAGGGTAATCTCCAGGCCGAAATCCCGCACCATGCGGCCGAGCTGCTTCGGGCTCTCGTCGAAAACGAGGAAATCGTTTTCGAAGATCTCGACACCATCGAAGCCTGCCTTGGCGATGGCTCCGAGTTTTTCACGCAGGTCGCCGCTGAGCGAGACGGTCGCGATCGAGGTCTTCATGGCATCTTCCTTCAGCGTGCGAGCGTGTTGAAATGCGCGAGCATGCGGTCAACGTCCGGCTCGCGGCCGGTAAACAGCCGGAATGCATCGACCGCCTGGAACACCGCCATGCCGCCACCATCGAGCGTCCGGCAGCCAACGCGCTTCGCCGCGCGCAAAAGCTCGGTTTCAAGCGGAAAATAGACGACCTCGGCAACCCAGTGCCGGTGGTCGAGCAGATCGGCCGGCAAAGGCAGGCCGGGATACTTGGCCATCCCGGTCGGAGTCGCATGCACGAGGCCGGCAACTGTCTGCATGGCGTGCGCCAGGTCATCAGCCACATCGACGGCGGCATTCGGAAAGAGGGCGGCCATGGCCTGTGCGAGCGCCGCGGCGCGCTTCCGTTCGCGGTCGAACACAAGGAGCTTTTCCAGCCCAAGCGACAGAAGGGCGTAGGCGGTGGCGGCTCCGGCGCCGCCGGCGCCAAGCTGCAAGGCCGACGATAAGTCCGTCTGCGGCAGGCCTCTTCGAAAACTTTCGGCAAAACCCCACCAGTCGGTGTTGTGGCCGGAACGCCTGCCGTTGCGAAACACCACGGTGTTGACGGCCCCAAGATCGCGGGCTTGCGGGGAGAGCTCATCGAGATGGGGAATGACACTCTGCTTGCAGGGATAGGTAATGTTGAGGCCGGCGAGCCCTCGGGCCTCGGCCTCGTCGAGCAGGCGCGGAAGATCGGCCGGCGTGGCGTTAATCTGGCTGAGATCGATCAGCTCATAATCATAGGAGAAGCCCTGTGCCTCGCCTTCGCGCATGTGCATGGCCGGGGTCAGTGATGCCTGAATGCCGGCACCGATAAGCCCAGCCTTCAACGGTTTCAGCAGAATTTCGCTCATCTCTCGCAGTCCAGTGAGGTGAAATCCGGCCCGCCAGCTCCGGCGGGCCGGTTTGCTGGCCTTAGTTGCCGCGGATCGTCTCGAGTTCCTTGAAGAGGGCGGCAACCGTCTCGGGGCCGATCTCCGCAGCGAACTTCTCAATCAGCGGCTTGACGGCGTCACGCAGCTTCTGGGTTTCCTCCGGCGAGAGCTCGCCGACCTCCATGCCGGTCGCCTTGATGTCTTCGATGGCCTTGGCGTCCACCTCGCGCGAAACCTTGCGCTGATAGTCGCGCGCCTCCGTAGCAGCGGACTGGAAGACAGCCTTCTCCTCGTCGTTAAGCCCGTCCCAGACCTTCTTGCTGATCAGCACGATCTGCGGATTGTACTGGTGACGTGTCACCGTCATGTATTTCTGCACTTCGTAGAATTTGGCGTTGAGGATGTTGGCGGCAGGGTTTTCCTGGCCATCGACAGTGCCGGTTTCGAGTGCCGTGTAGAGTTCGGTATAGGGCAGCGGCACGGCATTGGCGCCGAGGCTGTTGAACAGCTCGATCGGGATCGGCGACTGGATCGTGCGGATCTTCAGTCCGCTGATGTCTTCCAGCTTGGTGACCGGATGGCGGTTGTTGGTGAGGTTGCGGAACCCGAGCTCCCAATAGCCGAGGCCCACAAGGCCGGTATCGGGCAGGAGATCCATCAGGCCCGTGCCGAAGGCGCCGTCCATCACCTTGTCGGCTTCCTCGCCGCTGTTGAACAGGAACGGCAAATCGACGGCACCGAACTGCTTGACGTTGCTGGCGAGGATGCCGGCATTCAGCACGGTCATTTCGATGACGCCGCCCTGCAGCGCCGAAATGGTCTGCACGTCGCCGCCGAGCACGCCGCCGGGGAACAGCTTCACGTCGATCTTGCCGCCGCTCTTCTCCTTGATCAGTTCGGCGAATTTCTCCATGCCGGTCACCTGCGGGTGACCCTTGTTGTTGGCCGAGGCGAATTTGAGCTGGTGCTCGCGGATTTCTGCCGCGGCCGGACCGGCAGCCAGCACGGCGAGCGGAACGATCGCCCCGAACACCAGCCTCTTCAGGATATTGCGCATGTTTTCCTCCCAGGTTTGGCCGCGCTTTTGCGTTCGGCCGGTTAAATCAACTGCTCAATGCCCCATCAGCGCCACGGGAAACGTGACGAGTTGCGGGAACAGGACGAGCAGCAGAAGCACGATGATTTCGGCGATGAGGAAGGGCATCACACCCTTCATCAGTTGCTCCATGTTGAGCTTGGAGACGCCGCAGATCACGTTGAGCACGGTGCCGACCGGCGGCGTGATCAGGCCGATGGAATTGTTGATGATGAACAGCACGCCGAAATAGACCGGGTCGATGCCAGCCTGCTTGATGATCGGCATCAGCACCGGCGTCATGATCAGGATGGTCGGCGTCATGTCCATGGCGGTACCCACCACGACGACGAGGGCCATGATGGCGAGCAACAGCAGCGTCTGGTTGTCCATCAGCGGCTCGAGCAGGGACACGAGCTCGCCGGGCACATCCGCGACGGTGACGAGCCAGGCCGAGACGGCCGCGCAAGCGACGAGGAACATGACGACGGACGTGATCTTGGCCGCAGCGACGAAGACGCCGAAGAGTTTTGCCGGCGGCAACTCGCGGTAGACGACCATGGCCACGAAGAGCGAATAGACCGCGGCAACGACACCCGCCTCCGTCGGCGTGAACACGCCGAATTTCAGCCCGATGATGATGATGACCGGCAGCATCAAGGCCCAGAGGCTGTCGACGAAGGCTTTCAGGCGCACCGCGCCGCTCTGGCGTGGCGGCAGCGCAAACTGCTCCTTGCGCGCGACCAGCAGCCAGGTGATGCAGAGCGCGGCTGCGATCATCAGGCCGGGAAAGATGCCGGCGAGAAAGAGCTTGGTGATCGAGACGCCGCCGATGACGCCGTAGAGGATGAAGCCGATCGACGGCGGAATGATCGGCCCGATGACCGAGGCGGACGCGAGCAGCCCGCCGGTGCGCGCCGGGTCATGGCCGGATTTCACCATCATCGGGTAGAGCAGGGCGCCGAGTGCCGCCGCATCGGCAACCGCCGAGCCGGAGAGGCTGGACAGGATGCAGGCCGCGAAGATGGCGACGAACCCGAGCCCGCCGCGGATATGGCCGACCAGCGCCATGGCGAGGTTGACGATGCGGCGCGACAGCCCGCCCGTGTTCATCACCTCCCCGGCAAGCAGGAAGAAGGGCACGGCCATCAGGGGAAAACTGTCGGCGCCATTGAGCACGTTCTGGGCGACGATCTGCGCGTCGAAGAGGCCGAGATACATCATCAGCGCGACGCCGCTGAGGATCAGGGCGAAGGCGATCGGCACACCAAGGGCCATGGGAACGAGAAGGGCGCCGAAGAAGATCGTGACGGTCATCGGTGCAACCTCAATGTTTGACGGAAGACGTGACGAGGGACGGCTCCGGCTGGTGTTCCAGCGCCACCTCGTCCTCGCTGTCCTTGACGAATTCGGCGGTGGTGACGTCGATACGGCCGGTGAGAACGCCGATCATGTCGGCGAGGATGAGGAGCAGGGCGGGCACGCCGAAGGCAAGGCCGGCGCCGTAGAAGACGCCCATGGAAATCCCCGTCGCGGGTGCCGAAACGTGAAGGTTGATTACGGTCTGTGTCCAGCTTCCGCTGATCATCAGCCACGTCGCCCAGAGCATCAGCGCCTGCCCGGCAAGGACGGCAACCTTTGCTCCCTTGGGTGGCAGACGACGCAGAAGGGAATCGACACCGAGATGGCCGTGTTCGCGCATGGCGACGACCGCGCCGAGAAAGGTTAGCCAGACGAAGAACATGCGCGACAGTTCTTCCGAATAGGTGATGCCCGTGTTGAAGGCGTAGCGCAGGACGACGTTGCCGAAGACGAGGACGACCATGCCGGCAAGCAGGGCGGCGATCGCTGCCTTCAGCAGCCAGAAGCTGAAATCAATGATGCGAACCATAACGCTCCTCCCAAAGCGAATTGCCGCTGATGCGGCCTGTATCCGTTCCTAGCCTAGGTCCGGCCTGGCGCGTTAGCGCTATGGTGCAGCGACGCCCTCCTCCTGGCCGTCGGCGCATCTACAAAATGTACGAACTAGTACGTATGTCAAGCAGAGTCTCTTGAAAGACCCCCATAAGCTCAATATGACTTTCCTGGGAGGCGAGATGGGACGGCTGTTTAGCCGGCCCGTTAGGCGGTGTTTTCTTGATGAAAATCAAGTTGATCGCGGGGAGAATGGGGAAAATGGTAGAGCGGGCTGAGGCGAGTCGAAAAAACGATCCGGAGCGGACGAAGGAAGATATCCTCGTCGTCGCCACGGAGGAATTTTCGACCCATGGTCTCGCCGGCGCGCGTGTCGATGCCATCGCAGAGCGCACGCGCACGTCGAAGCGCATGATCTATTACTATTTCGGCGGCAAGGAGGGGCTCTATCTCTCCGTGCTGGAGCGCGCCTATCGCAAGATCCGCACGCTGGAGGAGGATCTCAAGCTCGCCAGCCTCGCGCCGGAAGAAGCACTCCGCACGCTCATCGCCAGCACCTTCGACCACGACGAGGCCAATCCGGATTTCGTGCGGCTGGTCAGCATCGAAAACATCCACCACGCCGCCCATATGCTGCGTTCGGAGGCGATCCGCGACCTCAACGTCTCCGTCATCGAAACGATCGCTGGCATCCTGGAACGCGGTGTCGCCGAGGGCGCTTTCAAGCGCCAGGCCGATCCGATCGACGTCCACATGCTGATCAGCGCCTTCTGCTTCTTCCGCGTCTCGAACCGCTACACCTTCGGAACGATTTTCCGGCGCGACCTGTCCGAGCCGGAAACGATGACGCGGCACAAGGGCCTGATCGCAGACGCGGTTATCCACTATCTCAAGGGGTAGAGCTTGTCCTGTATCCGCCTTCGCTGGCGCGCCGCGTCGAAGACGAGTGAGTTTGTCGAAAATGTCACTGGGCCGCGGTGACACCCTATCCTCGCGACGTAGAACGGTGCCGACGTTGAAGCGGTGGCTCCAGCGCCTTTAAGAGCGGCTGAACTCAACTGGCCCAACGGGTTGCTATAAATGTGGCTTGCTGTGCCAGGCAATCAAGTATAGATGGCGATAGTCGCGAAAATCGGCAGCCATTTCTAGGCAGCCAAGTATACGCCATCTGCGCAGCTGATCGGCCAGCGTCTCCCAAACATCAACCGCCTGACAATTTGTCGGCTATAGCGAACGTCCGTAGCCCTTTGGTCGCTGCCGAGTTCGTCTGAACGGAGCACGCTATGCGCAAATCGCTCATCGTCATCTATACTGCCATCGCCCTTGATGCCGTCGGCGTCGGGCTGATCTTTCCCATCCTGCCTTCGCTGTTGCAGGAGGTTACCCATGCCGAGAACGTGGCCGCCTACATCGGCGTCATGACGGCCCTTTACGCTGCCATGCAGTTCATCTTCGCGCCGGTACTCGGTTCGCTAAGCGACCGGCTGGGCCGGCGACCTGTGCTGCTGGTTTCCCTTGCCGGGGCCACGATCAACTATCTTTTCCTCGCCGTCGCTCCCAGCCTCTGGATGCTGGTGCTCGGCAGGGCGATCGCTGGCGTAACGAGCGCCAACGCCTCGGTGGCGGCGGCCTACATCACCGACGTTTCGCCCGCGCAGACGCGCGCGCGCCGCTTCGGCCTGCTCAACGCCATGTTCGGTATGGGCTTCATAGTCGGGCCCGTGCTCGGGGGCGCGCTTGGTGACACCTGGCTGCGGTTGCCTTTCATGGCAGCAGCCGTGCTGAACGGTGGAAACCTCCTTCTAGCCTTCTTCGCTCTTCCGGAGTCGCGCATGCCGACCCGCGAAAGGATCGACCTGGCGGCACTCAACCCGCTGCGGCCATTGCGCTGGGCGTTCTCAATGAAGAGCCTTCTGCCTGTCATCCTGATCTTCTTCCTCTTCAGTGCCATTGGTGAAGCCTACGGTGTTTGCTGGGCCTTGTGGTGTGGAGATACGTTCCATTGGAACGGGCTGTGGATCGGTCTGTCGCTTGGCGCGTTCGGCGTGTGCCAGACGCTCGCTCAGGCATTCCTGCCTGGACCAGCGGTCAAACTGCTGGGCGAGCGGGCAGCCGTTACCACTGGCATCGCCGCCGTCTGCGCCGCCCTTGTGGTCATGGCGTTTGCCACGCAAGGCTGGATGATCTTCGCAATCATGCCCGTCTTCGCTCTCGGTGGCATCGGCGTACCCGCTTTGCAGTCGCTTGCGACAAGGCAAGTCGAGGAGAGCCTGCAAGGCCAGTTCCAGGGCGTGCTAGCCTCGGTGGTGAGCCTTGCCTCCATTGCCGCGCCACTCGGCTTCTCGAGCTTCTACTTTGTCGTCAGAGAGCAATGGCCCGGCGCCGTTTGGCTGTTGGCCGTGGCTATCTACGCCATCGCAATTCCGATCGTCCTCGGGCTGCAGCTAGAAAAGGCGGAGGCTTCCGCGTGACAAGTGAGTGAACGCTCTTGAGGTGATGGGGCGTCAATCTATCGGCAGGTTCGTATCCCGTTGAGTTAGCAGGCCCTCAACAGCCGCCAGATTACCCCTGGTCACAGGGGCGTTCGGCGACTTCAATTCCTTTTTCCTCAAGCACCTGGAGCACCGTCAGTTGATAGGTATTGATCGCGCCGCGGAGCCATGATTCGAATTTTCGGCTCGCTGACGCTGGTGCGCGCCCCTGCGGCTTGAAGAGGGCATAGTTCTGCGCGCTCATCAGACCGAGCTTGTGCGGCACAATCAGTTGACCTGCCCGGATCGCGGGCATAGCCAGAAAGCTGTCGCCTATTGTCAGGCCACCGCCCGATGCGGCAACTGACAGGCATAGTGTGGTCTCGTTGAAGACGGTCTGTTGTCGGCGCGGGCCACCGGGATCGATTCCGGTTAGCGCGCACCACTCGTCCCAAACGTCATAATTGGCATCGATCAGATATGGCGCATCGCATATATCGCGGTCTTGGCCGAGATAGGAATCCGCGAATGAGCGGGTGCAAACCAACATGTCGATCCAGCGGCACAGCTCGCTTTCTTCGAGCCCCATTCCAGCCTTGGCCCCCTGCATTCCATAAAAAATGCGGAAGTCAAAATCTTCGTCCAGACGGAAGGCGCCGTTCTTCTCTGCGGTGATCTCTACCGAGATGCCGGGATTGGCCACCAAGAATGCGCCCACCTGGCCGGCCAGCCAGCTCGATGCGAAGTCGCGACAGACCAAGACCCGGAGGTGCTGGCCTTGCTTGGCTCTGCGGATGATCGTGTCGGTTGTCGAATGGATCAGTTCGAACGCTTGCTTCAGGGCCAGAAACAGCTCGCTCCCGGCAGGCGTAAGGCGGATCATGTTGCCGGTGCGCAAAAGCAGGGCGCACCCCATATCATGCTCGAGCTGCGTAACCTGTTTTGACACAGCCGGCCGCGTTACGTGCAGCTCTTCGGCTGCTGACGAGATGCTATTCAGGCGCGCTACTGCCTCAAATGCGCGCAATGCAGTCAAAGACTGACGATTACTCAAAGCTCTCTCCGTAACCTCAGGTTACTCAATTGGAAATCTTGTAACTTGTCAACCGCGCGCGGCGATCACACGGTGCACAGCAATTCAACACCCGCGAATCCCGAGGCTTTTCCATGGTTCTGCCTATCCGTTTCTCTTCAACCGGCCCGGAAGGGTGGCAGCAAATGCCCGATCTTCCTCTTGAACATGCAGAGTTGATCGAGGGGCTGCCGGTGGGGCTGGACCACGCATACCATGCTCGTCCCGAACGCGGCATGAAGGCCGGTATCTGGCGTTGCGGCCCCTATACGGAACACTACGATAGCTATCCCGCCGACGAATTCATGGTTGTGCTGGAAGGCGAGGTGACGCTCGAGACGGAGGGTTTTTCCGAAACCTACGGCAAGGGTGCGTCTTTCCTCGTGCCGAAAGGATTTAGTGGCACCTGGCGACAGACGGTACCGATGCTCAAATTCTACATGATCGTCGAGTAGCCGACATGCGGGATGAGGGCATCTATCACTACATTATTGTTGGTGCAGGGGCTGCGGGCTGCGTCCTGGCGAACCGTCTGGGCGAGGATCCCGACACGCGCATACTGGTGATCGAGGCAGGCGGCAGCGAGAAGGCGGTCGTCGTCGACATGCCTGCTGCCTTGTCGATTCCGATGAACACGAAACGCTTCAATTGGGGCATGAGGACCGAGCCTGAGCCGGCGCTGGGCGGCCGCGAGTTGAACTTGCCGCGTGGCAAGGGGATTGGCGGCTCGTCCTCGATCAACGGCATGTGCTGGGTGCGCGGCAATCCCATGGATTACGAATTGTGGGAGGCGCACGGCGCCGACGGCTGGCGCTGGTCGAACGTGCTTCCCTATTTCGAACGTCTCGAAAATGTCGAGGGTGGCGGCCGGCTCCGCGGAACGGCAGGCCCGATGCGCATCAAGCGCGGGCCTGAGACGAACCCGCTCTATCACGCTTTCGTGGAGGCGGGCGTTGAGGCCGGCTATGCGCGAAGTGACAACATGAACGGCCGGCAGCATGAAGGTTTCGGCCCGATGGAAATGAATGTCGGGGATGGGCGTCGCATGAGTGCGGCGCGCGCCTATCTGCGCCCCGCGATTGTGCGCGGCAATGTCCGGGTGATCGAGGGGGGGCTGGTCGAACGTGTGACCTTTGATGGGCGACGGGCGACGGGCGTTGTCTTTTCGGTGGGGGGAGGCACAGCACGGGCCACCGCCGAGCGGGAGGTGATCCTGTCGGCTGGCTCCATCATGTCCCCTGTCATCTTGAAACGTTCAGGTGTCGGGCCGGCACAGGAACTGGCCGACCATGGTATTGCTGTGGTGCAGGACGCCGGAGACGTGGGCGAAAACCTGATGGATCATCTGGAACTCTACCTTCAGATGGAATGCACGCAGCCAGTCAGTCTGTTCCCGACGCAGAGCCTGTTGGGCAAGGCGAAGATCGGCATCGAGTGGCTGGCAACCAAACGCGGACACGGAGCAACGAACCATTTTGAAAGCGGTGGCCATATCCGCAGCCGCGCAGGCATCGTCTATCCCGACATCCAGTTTCATTTCCTGCCGCTCGCCATTTCCTATGATGGGCAAACGCTTGCCGAAGGACATGGGTTCCAGGTGCATGTCGGCACCAAGCGGTCGAAGAGCCGCGGCTGGGTCAGGCTGCGCGACGCGCACCCCGAAAGCCTGCCGCGCGTGCGCTTCAACTACATGTCGCATCAGGATGACTGGGCGGAGTTTCGTGCCTGCGTCCGCCTGACGCGCGAAATCTTCGCGCAACCTGCCTTTACGCCGTACCGCGGTCGGGAACTGACGCCCGGTGCAGCCGTTCAAAACAATGCGTTGCTGAACGACTTCGTGAAACAGAAGGTAGAGAGCGCCTATCATCCCTGCGGTACGTGTCGAATGGGCAGCGACGAGGCTGCCGTGACATCGCCCGATGGGCGCGTGCGCGGGCTGCATGGCCTGCGCGTGGTCGACGCTTCTCTGATGCCGCAGGCAACGGCCGGCGACCTGCATGCGCCCACGCTCGTACTGGCCGAGCGCATATCCGATCTCATTCGCGGGCGGCACCTTCCCGAAGCGGTAGAGGCCGAGCTGCTGGCGGACCCGCAGTGGGCGACGCGCCAGCGCGGTCCCGCCATCACTCGCAACTATGCTGGCGACCGTGACCTGCTGGCAGCAACCCTTCTCGCCAATGCGAAGGGTCAGCCTGCGCCGGAGGAGTCCACCTGATGCGCATAGTCTACTCAGAAGCTCATCGTGGTCACGATGGCGCAAAGGAGATGCGCTATGACCAGATGATCCCGATGTGCGAAAATCCGGGCCGGATGGATGCGATCGTCGCGGCGTTGCGCGTGGAGGGGCATCATGATTTTGTCGATGCACGGTCTTTCGAACTGAATTCGATCCTGCGCGTCCACACGCCCGGTTTCGTGGATTTCCTCGAGCGATGCTGGCCATTGTGGGAAGTCGAGTTTGGCGCCAGTGGCTTTGCTACTGCCTATATGTTCGGTATGCGTGGCATGGAGCAGCTGCCAAATGACAGCGTCCATTCGATGCTGTCCTGCTACACCTTCGATGTGTGCGTGCCCTTCGTGAAGGGGACATGGAGCGCGATCCGTTCAGCCGTCGATGTCACGCTGACGGCGACGCAGGAAATCACGAACGGCGCGGACGCCGCCTTTGCCCTATGCCGACCGCCGGGTCATCATGCCTCGTCGGATCTTGCCGGCGGCTATTGTTATGTGAACAACGCTGCTGTGGCTGCGCAGACACTGCTCGACCAGGGCGCCAACCGCATCGCGATCCTCGATGTCGACTACCATCACGGCAACGGCACGCAACGGATCTTCCACGATCGCTCCGATGTGCTCTACGCATCCTTGCACGCCCGGCCGGAGCAGGAATATCCGTTCCTGACCGGCTATGCGCACGAGACTGGCACAAGTGCCGGCGAGGGGTTCAACCTCAATCTGCCGCTACCGCTCGGGACCACCATTGCCGCCTATCGTGAGGCTCTTGCCGCGGCGATCGCCCGGATCCGCACATTCGGGCCGGACGTGCTGATTGTCTCCCTCGGCGTGGATACCTTTGTAGGCGACCCGGTTGGCGGATTCCGGCTCGAAACGCCCGATTTCCTAACGATCGGCGCCGACATCTCGACCCTCGGCCTGAAAACCCTGTTCGTCATGGAAGGCGGTTACGCCATCGCAGCACTCGGCACAAATACCGCCAACGTCATCACCGGGTTCATCCAACGATAAAAAGGGAACATCATATGACTGACAGGATTCATCTATCGCGCCGGCATTTTCTGGCAGCGGGCACTGTCGCTCTTGCCATGCCCGCCATCATCGGGCGTGCTTCCGTCGCCTCGGCGAAGGCAAGCTTTGCCGGCGAAGGCATGATTGTCGTCCCTTGGTCCGGCGGCTACGAGACGGTTTTCAAGGAAACGGTGATCGAACCCTTCAATGCCGAATTTGGAACCCGGGTCGAGAGCAGTGGCGGCTGGGACCAGATGGTGCCGCAAATCCTGGCCGCGCCGGTGGACAACCCGCCCTTTGATATCACCATTACCGAAGAATTCGTCACCAAGCAGGGCATTGCCGAGAACCTGTGGGTGAAGAACAACCGTGCGGCGCTTCCCAATCTCGATGCGGTCTATCCCTATTTCGCCGAGACCCGCCCCGGTGCAGGGGACTACGGTGTGCCGTTTTCCGGTGGCACCTGCATGCTGCTGGTTCGCAAGAGCCTCGGTCTCGAGCCGACGAGCTGGTCGATTCTCTGGGACGAGAAGCTCGCGGAGAAGGTCACGCTCGACGGATCGTCGTGGTGGTGGTCGCTCTCGGTCCCGGCGCTGATGAGCGCCAGAAAGCCGGGCCTCGATGACATGTTTTCGATGGCAAGCGCCGAACCGCTGTTTCATGAACTCGACAAGCTGCGTGTCGCGCGATGGTATATGAGCGGCGCGGAACAGGCCACAGTCCTGAACCAGGAGGAGGCGGATGCCGCACTTACCTATTCTTCTGACGCGCTCTCCCTGATGCAGGCGAGCCCGGATGAATATCTGGTCACCGTTCCAAAGGAAGGAACATCGGCATGGACTGACTGGTTCATCAAGGTTCGCGGCACGCGGCACAGCGATCTAGCCGATCTCTTTCTCAACTACCTTCTGGCAAAGGAAACTCAGGATCGCTTCCTCGCCAAATCAATGGTCTTCATGTCGCGCAGGGATGTTGAGGTGCCCTCTCACTGGCAGAACTATCCCCGCTCCAACGAGGACCTCCACAGCATGTTCCAGCTTATTACAATGGAGGGATGGGCGAGCATCAATAATGAATATCAGGCGTTTGACGACCGGATGAAGCTCGCGATCTCGCGTTCGGCGGGCTGAGGGTGGGGATGGTGCCTGCGCTGGAACTGGACCGTCTCCACCGCCGCTACGGCGCGGTGATGGCAGTGAACGGAGTATCCCTCTCCCTTGGCAAGGGAGAGTTCCTCACCCTGCTTGGACCGTCGGGTTCTGGAAAAACGACGACGTTGAGGATGGTCGGAGGCTTCGAAGCACCCGATGGCGGCGAGATCCGCATCAACGGCGAACGCGCCGATCGGCTGCCGCCCTATCGACGCGATACAGCGACGATCTTCCAGTCTGGCGCGCTTTTTCCTCACAAGACGGTGGCCGACAACATTGCCTTCGGACTGCGGATGCGAGGGGTTCCTCGCAATGAGATCGCCCGCAGGATCGCTGAGGTGCTGGACACCGTGCGGCTTGGCGGCATGGAAGAGCGTTATCCCGAGCAACTTTCCGGGGGGCAGCGGCAGCGGGTGGCGCTGGCGCGTTCGCTGGCGGTTCGCCCGGCAGTACTGCTTTTCGATGAGCCGCTTTCCGCCCTCGACCTGACGCTGCGCCTGCAGCTGCGAGCGGAAATTCGCCGGCTGCATCAGCAGATCGGCTTTTCAGCAATCTACGTGACGCATGACCAGGGCGAAGCCATGGCGCTCTCCGACCGGGTGGCGGTGATGAACCGCGGGCAGATCGAGCAGATCGGCCCGCCCGATATCATCTATGGCGCAGCCTCGAGCGAGTTCGTGCATGGCTTTGTTGGGGAAAGCTCGTGCTTCGAGGTCACGGCGACGGGAAACGACTATCGTGACGCAGGCGGAGCGCTGCTCTGCCTCGCCCTTGCCACCCCCCTTCCGCCTGGCCGGCATCGGCTCTATCTGCGCCCCGCCCAACTGCACATGAGCCCGGAGGAGGCGACGGGGGCAAACCGTCTGAATCTTCGCGTCGAAACACTGGAGTATCTTGGCGATAGCTGGCGCTATCACCTCGTTGCCGGACAGGTATCGCTGGTGTGCGACCATCGCACCAATCTGGGGCTCCAGCCCGGAGCCGACGTAACCGTTGGCTGGGACAATGCCGCGATGCGGGTGTTTGCATGAGCCGCCCGGGGGAAAGCCGGCTGGGGTTCTGGCTGGTCATGGCGCCGGCGCTGACGCTCTCGCTGGTCTGCTTCGGCGTGCCGGCCCTGTTCATGGCCCGCATGAGCCTCAACGGGCATGAGCCGATGACCGCCTATGTCGACGGGTTCACCTTCGAACACTATCGCCGCCTCCTGTCGGATCAGCTGATCGCCGGCGTGATCTGGAACACGGCTCGGCTCGCGTTCCTCGCGTCGATCCTGACGGTCGTCCTCGCCTATGCCTTCGCTCTGCTCGTCTGGTTGCGGCCGGGACGGTGGCGCATCATGTTCATCGGGCTGGCCCTCCTGCCAATGCTGATTTCCGAGATTGCCATCATCTTCGGCTGGTGGATGGTCTTTCCCAAAAACGGGCTGCTCAGCTACCTTCTTATGTCGGCAGGTCTGATCAACAACAAGATCAGTATGATGTACACCGAAGGTGCCGCCCTCGTGGGCCTCGTCTATGTCACACTTCCCTATTGTTTCTTCATCCTGCTCTCGGTTTTCGATGGCATCGACCGGCGTACGCTAGAGGCCGCTTCCGATCTCGGTGCGCCGCCGCTCACGACATTTTACGAGGTGATCCTGCCACAAACGATCGTCGGTCTGTTTGCGGCCTTCGCGCAAGCCTTCATCTGGACGATGGGCGCCTACGCGACACCGCTGGCGCTTGGCCCCGATACGCTGTGGACGCTCGGTTATCTGATCCAGGATCAGATGCTGAGTAAACATCATTGGCCCATGGCCGCAACACTTTCCATGGCGCTGATGCTGGGGGTTGCCGGCATGATTGTCGTGGTCCGCTGGCTTCAGCCCACCCAGAGGGCTTTCCATGTCTAGATCCGTTCCAATGCCAGCGCGAAGGGACCGCATCCTGCGGATATCGGCAACCCTCTTCGGCGCGAGCATCCTGGTGTACATCCTGCTCCCGATCCTGATGACGCTGGCAATGTCGTTCAGTGCCGGTCAGCAGCTCCGTTTCCCTGTCCGTGCCTTGTCCCTCGGCTGGTATCTCGATTTTGCCGGAAGCGCGCAATGGACGTCTGCATTGGCCAACAGCTTGCTTATCGCCACCGGCACGATGCTCCTCTCCACCAGTACTGGCGTTGCCGCTGCATGGGTTTTTACACGCTCCAGAATGCGGGGCTCCTCTGTGCTTTACGTTATCATCATGTTGCCGCTGTTCATGCCCGGCGTGGTTCTGGGTCTTGGCATTGCGATGACGTTCAGCCGGATCGAGGTTTTTGGCATGTCGCTTTTCGGTTCGCCGTTGCTGGTCGTGCTTGCCCATTCTCTCTGGGCCATGCCGCTGGTCTTCCTGCTGATGGAAGCCGTCTTCCGCACCGTCGATCAGCGGCTCGTTGAAGCGGCTCTTGATCTCGGCGCGCGCCCGTGGCGGGTCTTTGTCGAGGTTGTGCTTCCGGGGTGTACGACGGGCATCTTTTCGTCGGCGCTGTTTGCCTTCGTGATTTCGCTGAACGAGTTCGTAATGGCGCTTTTCCTGACGGATCGGGGCAGCCAGACGTTGCCCGTTCTCATGTGGCTGTCCTTGCGCTCCGCGGCCACACCAGCGCTCGCAGTCGCGTCGATGGCACTCACCGGCTCGGTGCTTATCGGCCTTGCTCTCATTGTGTTCGTCCGGACCCGTCGCGCACGACCAGAGTTCGGATAATCAATATCGCAAGGACATTTTAATGCATGTCGCCCAAAGGTGTGCAGCGGTTTAGCGCCAACGACATGCGAAAAATCAGGAACTTAAAGCGCGAGGAGCGAGCCTGAACGATCGCGACGTACTTTGGGGGTACTTCCTTGGTCTACCAGGAAAGCCGTTTGATAAGCTCTCGAACTGCCGCTTTTCAAAGCCCGCTGAATCTGGCCGCGGCAGCTACGACGTCGTCTTTGCCGTCTGTAAGGTTCTTTCGGAAAAGGCAGGGCGCTCGCCTGGCAGTGGTGATCAATTCTGGGCCAGCCGCGCCTTCAACCCATCGATGATACGCCCGGCAAGACTCTCGTAGTCGCTGTCGAAATGATGGCCTCCTTCGATGGCAATCGATTGTACGCCCGAAGACTTCAGGGTGGGGCAGGGATCGTCGCCCTCCTGCGTGCCGTAGATGCATTGGACCAGTCTGGCGTCGATCTTGGCGATATCCTCGACCGGATCGCCGCCCGCCCCAGCGCCAGCGGCGCCGAGCCAACCCGATACGGAAATTTCGTAGTCGACCTGATGGGAGAGCGCCATCAGCGTCACTTGCTGCACGCGGGCACGGTCCTCGGGCGAGAGGAGATTGTAGGTGGCCGGCAGAATGTCGGCGCCGAAGGAATAGCCGACGAGCAGCACATGCTTGACGTTCCATTGCTTGCGGAAGGCATCGATGATGCGAGCAAGGTCGTCGCTCGTCTCCTGCGGTTCGCGCTCGGACCAGAAGTAGCGCAGTGAATCCACGCCGACAACGGGAATACCGCGCTGTTGCAGTGCGCCGGCGACCTGTTTGTCGATGTCGCGCCAGCCGCCGTCGCCGGAATAGACCACGGCCATCGTGTCGAAGGCCGGCGTTGCCTTGAGGATGCTGAGTGGCAGGCCGAGCGGCGTTTCCGTATCACCGGCCGCATCCACGCGGTCGGCGAGCACCTGCGACAGGGCGCTGGCGGCCGATGTAGTCTCATTGCGCACATCGATATCCGCATGAGCCTGTTTCAGGGCGGCAACGTGGTCGCGACCGTCCTGTGACGCGTTGCCGGTCAGGAGCACGGTCACCGAAGCGGGCAGTGCGCCATCGGTGAGGCCGTAAATCGTGCGGCCCCCCGCTTTGGTCTTGGAAGCGGGGGTGCAGAGGACTTTGTCGAGCGGGATGCCGGCCTCGGGATCGACGACGATCGCTTCGCCGATCGTTGCCAAGGGGCTCTGCGCGATCATGGCGAGCGCCAGCGCTCCGCCTTCGCCAATGCCGGCGACGATGGGCGGGTTGTAGCTCATGGCCCCGCCGGCGCGCTGCACTTGGTGGGCGAGCGCCTCGATGTCGGAGATCATGTAGATGCAATCGCCGTTGTCGGCCTGCAGGGTCTTGAGATAGGTGGGGAAATCGATGCCGATGACGGCCGCGCCCTTGGCGGCGAGCCCGGCGGCTTCTTTGTCCTCCGCCGCGCCCCAGCCGGCGGCGCCCGAGATCAGGAAGATACTCGCCTCCGGCGCGCTGTCCGGCATCAGGATGTGATCGGCAGGGATCATGCCGGTCGAAAAAGCCTGCATGTCCTGTGCGAATGCGGCGAGCGAGAGACAGCACGCGAGGAGGCCGGTGGCTGCGAAGTGGAAACAAGTCTTCATTTGGAAATGACTCCTTTGACGCCGCCGCCGATGAGGAAGGTCACGTCCATCATGGCGAGCGCCGCGCCGGTGCCGTTCGAGACCGCAAGATAGCGCGGCTCCCAGCGTGGATGGAATTTCGACTTGAAGGCGCGCAGACCCTTGAAATTGTAGAAGCGTTCGCCGTGCTCGAAAAGCGTGCCGCCGACGCGATCCCAGACCGGCGCTGCCTCGCGCCGCGCCATGCCGGAAAGCGGCGCCATGCCGAGATTGAATTGGCGATAACCTTGCGAGCGCAAATACTCGAATATGCTGGCGAAGAGGAAATCCATCGCGCCCTTCGGTGCGTCAGGCGCGAAACGCATGAGGTCCACCGTCGCCTCCGCCTTGGTGTCCGTCACCAGCAGCGTTGCGAAGGCGACGATACGCTCTGCCAGCCGCACCACGGCGACCGGCTGCGCCAGCACATAGGCATCCTCGAAGGCGCCCAGCGAAAAGGTCTTTTCCCTGGTGTTGTGGTGGTCGAGCCAGCCATCAGACACTGCCCTGAGGTCGGGCAGGATCGCAGCGATCTCGGCGGGTGGCACGACGGTAAAGGTGAGCCCGTCGCGCAGGCCGCGGCTGTAGGATTGTCGGAGATTGGCGAAGCGACTGCCCTTCATCTCGAATTGCGCGAGATCGATGATGGCGAGTTCTCCGAGCTTGAAGGCGCGTAGCCCCACATCCGCGCAGGCCGAGAGCAGGGCAGGAGATGTCTGGTAGAAGGACGCGCGTCCGCCGCCGGCCCGCGCCGCGCTGACGAACTGCCAGACGAGCTCCGGAAATTCGTCTTCCCGGCCGATCGGGCCAGAGAGTGCGACCCAGGACCGGCCGTGGATGCCATACATGATGTAGGAGTTTCCTGAGGGGGAGAAGAGCAACCGTTTGTCGCCCATGCGCACGAGATTTGCGTCGGCCACATCCTGTCCAAGGGTGATGGCGACAGCCCTGTCCAACTCCTCCGCTGTCGGGCCTTGCGCGCGTAGATGCGCTGGCCGCAACAGGCTGGAAAGCGCCAGCACCGAGGCCGCGATGGCAAGACCGAGCAGGGCACGCAGGCCCCGGGGGGCCTCCTCCGAGAATTCGAACTGCCACCAGAGCTCATGTGCATATTCCGTATCACGATAGACGAACAGCAAGATGAGGGCAGCGGTGACGAGGACGACTGCGATGGCCGCAAGCCAGGAGGGGCCGAGCGCCTGGCGGAGCAGCGAACTGTGCCGGTCGAAGGCGCGGGCATTGGCAAGCAGCGCCACGATAAAGAAGGCGAGCAGCCCCGCTTCAAACACGGCGATGGCTTTCAGGAAGGCGAAAGCAAACGCGACGGAAGCGCCGGCAAGCGCCACCCACCAGGCGCCGTCCAGACGTTGGCCGAGGCCGCGGGCGGCGATGATCAGCAAGAGACCGATCAGGCTCGACAGGAAATGCGCGCCCTCGACGATCGGCAGCGGCAGGTAGGTGGAGAGAAAATCGAGGTCGGAGCCCGGGGTCGGCACCACGCTCGAAAAGATCAGCATGGTGCCGAGCACAAGCGAGAGCGCAGCGATCAGCGACGGGGCGAGTTTTCCGGCAAGCTGTGCGGCCTCCGCCACGCCCGGCTTCAGCACGAGCTGCCGCATTTCGGTGACGAGCAGTAGAACAGTCGCCAACAACAGGGGCAGCACATAGTAGATCAGGCGGTAAAGCACGAGGCTGCCGAGCAGTTGGTCGATACCGATCGCATTGGACAGCCCCGCCATGATGATCGCCTCGAAGACGCCAAGGCCTGCGGGTACGTGGCTGAGCACGCCGAAGCCGATCGCCACTGCATAGACGGCGAGGAAGGTCGGCCAGCCGACATGCGTATCCGGCAGAAGCACGTAGAGGGCGGATGCTGCGGCCGCGATGTCGAAGGCCGAGACGAGGAACTGGCGAGAGGTGGTGCGGCTGTCGGGCAGACGAAGGCTGAAGTTCCCGATGCCGATCGCACGGCCGCTGCGGCCAGCGTAGAACAAGGCGATCAAGGCGGCAAGCACGAGGAGCGCGATGGCACGCAGCCAGAGTGCATCGATACCGAGGATGCCGGCGACGCGTGGGGCGACGGCAAGCGTGGCAAGCGCACTGACGCAGAGCAGACCAAGGCCGAAGGCGAGCGTAACGAAGGCGATGACACGCGCGATCTCGCCGGGCGCAAGGCCGAGGCGGGAATAGGCGCGGAAGCGGATCGCCCCGCCGCTGAGCGGCCCGAAGCCCACCGTGTTGCCAACCGCATAGGCCATGAGCGCCGTCACGGCAACCGAAGGAAAGGGCGTTCGGCGGCCGATATAGTCAAGCGCATTGGCATCGTAAAAAATCAGTGCGAAGAAGCTCAAGCCGGTGAAGAGCACTGCCATCGCGATGGCGCTCCAGGAGGTCGCCGAAAGCGCTGCCAGCACGTCCTCGTAGCGCACCTCCGCTGTCAGCTGGTAAATGGCGAAGGCAACGAGGGCGAAGACGAAGAGGCTCGCCGCCCCGAGGACATAGAGCCGATATGTCAGGAACAGCCGGACAAACCGCGACGACCGATCTTCGGCAACGACACTCTTTTCATCCACCATGTTCCGACCCGTACTGAGCTGACGGAGCCGCATACTAGCCGCGGATGTGGCAAATATCGGACGATTTGAAAGTAACCGCAATTGAAACGAGTAGGCTTACAAAATCCGACAGTCGGGGCGCAGGTCACGCGCGGCTGTATGGCCTCCCGAAAGCTCACGCTGGAGCGGGAAAGCGGTGCCGACATCACGTGGTCTGGCGGCAGGATTGCATTGAGAGCCTGCCTCATATGGCTCCCAATGGAAAATCCCCACAGAATTTGCCGGAACATCAGGCCTGTGCCATGACGGAGAGGTCAAAATCGCCGCTGGATTCCAACGCCTGACCCGAACTACCCATTGGGCAGCGAGATGAACGCCTTGATGTTTCTGCGGCCGCGAGTTGGCTGATGACATTTGGCTTCTAATCGCCATATTTACGTAGCTGTCAGATTAGAAGCAGCATTTGCAACAGGAGTTACATCAGTGAGCGGACTGCAGAAGGGCGTGTTTTTTGGCTTCGTTGCGGCATTCCTGGCGATGGCCGTGAGCCTTCCTTTCCGTCTTGCCAACGCCGCGGATTGCCGGGCAGATCCAGCGCCTGAAGTCGACTGGAGCAACTGCAGCAAGAAGAACCTGATGCTGAGCGGAAATGATTTTTCCGGTGCGAATTTCCGTGATGCCGACCTGAGCCTAACCGACATGCGCAATACGAATTTGACGACTGCCGATCTGGAGAAGGCGACCTTGATCCGCGCCTGGTTCACTGGTGCGCGTCTGGACAAGGCGAATTTCGAAAGGGTCGAAGCCTATCGAGCGGGCTTTCAGAATGTCTCTGCGCAGGGAACCTCGTTTGCATCCGCCGAACTTCAACGCGCTACGTTCAATGGTGCCGATCTGCGTTACGCAAGTTTCGAGAAGGCTGACCTGAGCCGCGCGACCTTTGCCGAGGCGGTACTGTCGGGGGCGACCTTTTCCTATGCGAACCTCTCGCGCGCCGATCTGACCAAGGCGAGCGTGCAGGGAACGCTCGGCTTTGAAAGGGCGTTCATGTTGTTGACCCGGATCGAGGGGCTGGATCTGTCCGGCGCTGCCGGTCTCGACCAGTCCCAGATTGACATTGCCTGCGGCGACGCCAAGACCAAGCTTCCGAAAGGCCTTACGGCACCAACATCCTGGCCCTGCCCACGGGACTGAGACGTCCCTTCTTCGCCCGTACACGTCTGGCTCAAGAGGTCAGCATGAATTTGCTGGCTGGCGCTGAACCGCGCGGGCTTTTCCCCTCGACCCCAGCTTGTAGGGTCGCTGACAAGCAAACCGGACATGGCCGATACCCTCTGCGCTGAACCCCGCCTTGATGGTTCGAATGCCTTCGAGGCCGCCAAAATATCTTGGCGTAGCCGGATTTCGCGCTGACCTGAGACATTAACTGGGCAATCGTCGCTTGTTTGACCCAGGTCAACGACCGCCCTGCGCGAACGCTCCAATGGTCCTGCAACGATTTGCGGGAATGCCCTGGAATGAAACTCTTCCGTCTAGTCTTTTTGCTCTGCGCCAGCCTTTGTGTTGCGGTCTCGGCCAGGGCGGCCACGGTGTTGCAGGAGTATCTGCCCGTCGCTACGGCCTCGGATCTCGTGCCGGGCGCGGAGCGCTTTGGCCCGGTGCGTGACGATCTGGCGGTGGCCCCGGTGTTGAAGGGCGGCCAGACGGTCGCTTGGGTCTTTATTACCTCGGATTTCGTGGGAACGACCGGCTATTCCGGCAAGCCGATCCATACGCTCGTAGCGGTGGACAAGGACGCGAGGATCGTCAGCGTCCGGCTGGTGAAACACTCCGAGCCCATCGTCCTCATCGGCATTCCGGATGCGAAGATCAAGGCATTGGTTGCCGGTTATGCTGGCCTCGACCTCGTCGCTGAGGCGAAATCCGGCGGCACGGCGCATGAGGTGGATATCATCTCCGGCGCGACGGTGACGGTGATGGTGATCGACGATTCCATCGTTCGTTCGGGGCTGAAGGTCGCGCGTGCGCTCGGCCTTGGCGGACTGGCCCCGGACGTGGAAAATGCCGGCCCGCGCTTCGAGATTGATCCCGCTGCCGCCTCGCCGGCGGACTGGGTCGAGGCCGAGGGCGATGGAACGTTGCGCCGGCTGTCGCTCGATGTGGCGCAGGTCAATGCCGCCTTTGCCGAACATCCCGACGAGCGAGCCCGCGAGCGCGCGATTGGGGAAGCGCCGCAAACCACCTTCATCGAGATGCAGACGGCGCTGGTCTCCGTTCCCGCCATCGGCGAGGCGCTGCTCGGTCCGGCCGAGGAGGCCAATCTCGCGGGATGGCTGGGCGAAGGCGAGCATGCCGTCGCGGTGATGGCGCGCGGGCTCTATTCCTTCAAGGGCTCGGGCTATGTGCGTGGCGGCATTTTCGACCGCATCGTGCTTATCCAGGACGACGTTTCCGTCCGCTTCCGTGACCGTGACCATCGTCGTCTTGGCGCCATCGCGCTTGCCGGCGCGCCGGAATTCAACGAGATGGACCTGTTCCGCATTCCCGCCGGCCTCGGCTTCGATCCGACAAAACCTTTCCGCATCCAGCTCCTGGCGCAACGCGAGGTCGGGCCGATCGAGAAGGTTTTCCATACATTCGATCTCGCCTACCAGCTGCCGCAAAAGTATCTGCGCGCCATCGAGCCGCCGGCAAAGGACATCGCCGCTGTCGCAGACCGTGACGAGGGAACCGCGCAGGCGGAGCTGTGGAAACGCATCTGGAGCGACTCGACGCTGAAGATCGCCGTGCTGGGCGTCATGCTTGTGGTGCTGACCGGGGTATTCTTCTTCCAGAGCTATGCGGTTCGGAACGCGCGGGGCTTCTATATTTTCCGCATGGGCTTCCTGGTGGTGACGCTGGTCTTCCTCGGCTGGTACGCCAACGCACAGCTTTCGGTCGTCAACCTCATGGCGCTGTTCGGCAGTCTCGTGAACGGCTTCAGCTGGCAGGCCTTCCTGCTGGACCCGCTGACCTTCATCCTGTGGTTCTCCCTGGCCGCCGCGCTGCTGTTCTGGGGACGGGGCGCCTATTGCGGCTGGCTGTGCCCCTTTGGCGCCCTGCAGGAGTTGACCAACCAGATCGCACGCAAGCTGCTCATTCCGCAGTGGACACTGCCCTGGGGCCTGCACGAGCGGCTCTGGCCGATCAAATACATGATCTTCCTCGGGCTTTTCGGGGTGTCGCTGGTCAGCGTCGAACAGGCCGAACATCTGGCCGAGATCGAGCCGTTCAAGACCGCGATCATCCTGAAATTCATCCGCGCCTGGCCATTCGTGGCCTATGCCGTCGCGCTGCTGGTCGCCGGGCTTTTCGTCGAGCGGTTCTACTGCCGCTACCTCTGCCCGCTGGGTGCGGCGTTGGCGATCCCCGCGCGCATGCGCATGTTCGATTGGCTCAAACGCTACCATGAATGCGGAAACCCCTGCCAGAGCTGCTCCAACCAGTGTCCGGTGCAGGCCATTCATCGGACCGGCGAGATCAATCCGAACGAATGCATCAACTGCCTGCACTGCCAGGTGCTCTACCAGTCCGAAACCATCTGCCCCGTCGTGATGAAGAAGATGAAGTCGCGGGCAAAGCTCGCGGCGAGCCCCGGCGGCGCCCCGATCCACCAACCCGCAGCCAAAGTTTAATTGAAGCCAGGTTTATAAACAGGAGTCCGATCATGGAATCGAAGGAAAACAAGGGATTGAGCCGCCGAGCGCTGTTCAGCGCCACGGCAGGAAGCGCCGTGCTGGCCGGGGCGATGGGGCCTGCCGCACTGGGCTTCGGCACTGCGGGGCTGGCGACTCCGGCCCGCGCCGCCACCGGGGCGGACGGGTCGGTCGCACCCGGCAAGCTGGACGACTATTACGGCTTCTGGTCTTCGGGCCAGACCGGTGAGATGCGCATTCTCGGCATCCCCTCCATGCGCGAACTGATGCGGGTGCCGGTGTTCAACCGCTGCTCGGCCACCGGCTGGGGCCAGACCAATGAATCGCTCCGCATTCACCAGCGCTCGATGACGGAAAAGACCAGGAAGCAGCTTGCCGCGAACGGCAAGCAGATCCATGACAATGGCGACCTTCACCATGTCCACATGTCCTTCACCGAGGGCAAGTATGACGGTCGCTACCTGTTCATGAACGACAAGGCCAACACCCGCGTGGCGCGGGTGCGCTGCGACGTGATGAAGACCGATGCCATCCTGGAAATTCCCAACGCCAAGGGAATCCACGGCATGCGCCCGCAGAAATGGCCGCGGTCGAACTACGTGTTCTGCAACGGCGAGGACGAAGCGCCGCTCATCAATGACGGCTCGACCATGACGGATGTCTCGACCTATGTGAACATCTTCACGGCGGTCGATGCGGACAAGTGGGATGTGGCCTGGCAAGTGAAGGTGTCGGGCAACCTCGACAATTGCGACGCCGACTACGAAGGCAAATGGGCGTTTTCGACCAGCTACAACTCCGAAATGGGCATGACCCTGGAGGAGATGACCAAGTCCGAGATGGACCACATCGTCGTCTTCAACCTCGCCGAGATCGAGAAGGCCATCGCCGCCGGTCAGTACGAGGAGATCAATGGCGTCAAGGTGGTGGACGGGCGCAAGGAGGCCAAGTCCCTCTTCACCCGCTACATTCCGATCGCCAACAATCCCCATGGCTGCAACATGGCGCCGGACAAGAAGCACCTGTGCGTTGCCGGCAAGCTGTCGCCCACCGTCACCGTTCTGGATGTGACGAAGTTCGACGCCCTGTTCTACGACAATGCCGAGCCCCGCAGCGCGGTGGTGGCAGAGCCGGAACTGGGCCTCGGTCCGCTTCATACCGCCTTCGATGGACGCGGTAACGCCTACACCTCGCTCTTCCTCGACAGCCAGGTGGTGAAGTGGAACATCGACGAGGCGATCCGCGCCTATGCCGGTGAGAAGATCAACCCGATCAAGGACAAGCTGGATGTTCAGTACCAGCCGGGTCACCTGAAGACGGTCATGGGCGAGACGCTGGATGCGTCCAATGACTGGCTGGTGTGCTTGTGCAAGTTCTCCAAGGACCGCTTCCTGAACGTCGGCCCGCTGAAGCCGGAAAACGACCAGCTCATCGACATCTCCGGCGACAAGATGGTGCTGATGCATGATGGCCCGACTTTCGCCGAGCCGCATGATGCGATTGCCGTCGCCCCCTCGATCCTGTCGAACATCCGCTCCGTCTGGGACCGTAACGATCCGTTGTGGGCCGAAACGCGCAAGCAGGCCGAGGCCGATGGCGTCAATATCGACGAATGGACCGATGCCGTGATCCGCGACGGCAACAAGGTCCGCGTCTACCTGACCTCGGTCGCGCCCAGCTTCAGCCAGGAAAGCTTCACGGTGAAGGAAGGCGACGAGATCACGGTGATCGTCACCAATCTCGACGAGATCGACGACCTGACCCACGGTTTCACCATGGGCAACCATGGCGTGGCGATGGAGGTCGGGCCGCAGCAGACGAGTTCCGTTACCTTCGTCGCCGCCAATCCTGGCGTCTACTGGTACTATTGCCAGTGGTTCTGCCACGCCCTGCACATGGAAATGCGCGGGCGCATGTTCGTGGAACCGAAGGGCGCCTGACCGATGATGCGTCTGCCCGTTCTCCTGATCGGCCTTCTTCTCGCGTCGCCGCTTGCGGCGGCGGAGCGCGCCGTTGTGCCGGGAACGGGCAGCCTGGCGGCTGCCATCGCCGGGGCTGCCCCCGGCGATGTGCTGAAACTGATCGACGGGGTCTATCGCGGCCCCGTTACCGTCGACCGTCCGCTCACCATTCTCGGACCCCGTGGGGCCGTGGTGGACGGAGAGGGCCAGGGCAGCGTGCTGACGATTGCCGCACCGGATGTGACGTTGACGGGTTTTACCGTTACCGGGTCGGGCCGGGTGAACCAGGATCTCGATTCAGGCGTAAAAATCCTCCAGGGCGCCGACCGCGCCCGTATCGAAAAGCTGCTTGTCACGGGCAATATGCATGGCATCGATGTGCATGGCGGCCGAAACGCCACAGTCCTGCAAAATGAAATCGTCGGGACGAACAGCCCGCGCATGAACGAGCGCGGCAACGGCATCTATGTCTGGAACAGTCCCGGCACGCTGCTGGAGGGCAATTCGATCCGTTACGGCCGCGATGGCATCTTCTCCAACGCCAGCGCCGACAGTGTCTATCGCGGCAACATCATGCGCGACCTGCGCTTTGCCGTGCATTTCATGTACACCCGAAACACAGAGGTTTCCGGCAATGTCTCGGTTGGAAACCATCTCGGCTTCGCCATCATGTTCTCCAACCGGGCGAAGATCCTGAACAATCTCAGCCTTGGCGACCGCGAACACGGGCTGATGCTGAACTATGCCAACAATGCCGACGTCACCGGCAACCTGGTGCGGGGTGGCACGAAGAAATGTTTCTTCATCTACAACGCCCACAAGAACCTCATCTGGGACAACCGCTTCGAGAATTGCGGCATCGGCATTCACTTTACCGCCGGCTCTGAGAAGAACGTGCTGACCGGCAATGCCTTCATCGCCAATCGCGAGCAGGTGAAATATGTCGGCACCCGCAACATGGAATGGAGCCATGAGGGGCGGGGCAATTTCTGGTCCGACCATCCGGCCTTCGATCTCAACGGCGACAGCATCGCCGACAGTTTCTACCGCCCCAATGACCTGATGGACCAGATCCTCTGGTCGCAACCGGCGGCGAGCCTGCTGATCGGCTCGCCCGCCGTGCAACTCGTACGCTGGAGCCAGCGGGACTTTCCCGCAACGCTGCCCGGAGGCGTGCGCGACAGCGCGCCGCTGATGCGCCCCCTGACCATATCCGTACCGCCCGAAATCCTTGGCTACGAAGCCGAGGCCGCCGGTCGCTGGGCCGAAGGAAATTATGATGACACCGACCCTGACAATCTCTCGGCTCACTAAGCGGTTTCAGACCGTCGAAGCGCTGAAGCAGGTTTCGCTGACGCTGGAGCCGGGAAAACGCGCAGCGCTGCTCGGCCATAACGGCGCAGGCAAATCGACGATGATGAAGATCGTCCTCGGCCTCATTCCCTTCGATGGCGGCGAGGTGTCGGTCTGCGGTGCGCCTCCGGGCTCCACGTCCGCACGGGCGCAGGTTGCCTATCTGCCGGAAAACGTCGCCTTCCATCCCGCCCTCACAGGGGAAGAGCAGGTGCGCCACTATCTGGCCCTGCGCGGCGAAAACCCGCGCCAGGCCACGGAGCTTCTGTCCCGCGTGGGTCTGACCCATGCCGCTCGGCGGCGGATCGGCACCTATTCCAAGGGCATGCGCCAGCGCGTGGGCTTGGCCCAGACGCTGATCGGTCGCCCCCGCCTGCTGGTGCTGGACGAGCCGACCTCGGGTCTCGACCCGGTTTCGCGACGCGATTTTTACGATCTGCTCGACGGCCTTTCCGCCGAGGGAACGGCGATCCTCCTCTCCTCCCACGTACTGACCGAGGTGGAGGCCCGCACCGACCGCATCCTCATTCTTTCTGGTGGGGACCTGGTGGCGGAAGGCACGCTTGCGGATTTGCGCACCCGGGCCGCACTGCCGGTCGCTTTCTCGGTTCGCCCCGCGCCCGGCCATGCGGCATCGCTGGCGGCGGCTTTTCCCGAAGGCGGGCTAGGGGACGACGGTCTTTTGCGCCTTTCCTGCTCGCAGGCGGAAAAACTGCCGCTCCTCGCCCGTATCGCAGCGCTTGGGGAAGAGATTGCCGATCTCGATGTCATCCCGCCGAGCCTTGAGGACATCTACAGCCATTTCAGCCGGAGGGACGGGCAATGAACCGCATCCTCGCCACCGCGATGAGCGAATTCCGCATCGCCTTCCGCAATCGCTGGGTCTCCATCGCCACCGGCATGATGGTGCTGTTCGCGCTGGTTCTGGCCGCTGCCGGCTCCGCCCCTACGGGCGATGTCGGCGTGGACCGGCTCTCGGTGACGGTTGCCTCCCTGACCTCGCTTGCCGTCTATCTCGTGCCGCTCTTGGCATTGCTGATGAGTTTCGACGCGGTGGCGGGCGAGGTGGAGCGCGGCACGCTGCCGCTTCTGCTCACCTATCCCGTTTCGCGCCTGCAGATCCTGCTCGGCAAGCTTTTGGCGCATCTGGCGATCCTCGGCCTTGCGGTGACGCTCGGCTATGGCGCGGCAGCACTGGTGGCCATCTGGTCCGATCCCGCTGCAATCGCGGGACTTGGCTCGCTGTGGCGGCTGATCTGGTCCTCGGTCCTGTTGGGCGCAACCTTCGTCGGTGCGGGCTATGCGCTCTCCGCGCTGGCGCGGCGACCCTCCGGGGCGGCAGGGCTGGCGATTGCCCTTTGGCTGGTGGCCGTGGTGCTCTACGACCTTGCTTTGCTGGCGCTGATCGTCACAGACGGCGGCGGGGCTTTCACGACGCAGGCCTTGCCCGTGGCGCTGCTCGCCAATCCGGCCGACGCCTTCCGCGTCTTCAATCTTTCGGCAGCGGAAGCTGTCGCCGTTGCCGGCGGCATCGGCGGGGCGGCGGGCGCAATCCCCCTCTGGCAATCGGCAGCCTCGCTCCTTCTCTGGCCGCTTGCCGCCATCGCGCTTGCCGTTACGGCCTTCCGGAAGGTGACGCCATGAGAATTCGCCTTCGCCCCGTGCTGCTTGTGGCAATGCTCGCGCTGCTGTCCGCCTGCAAGGAGGACGTGGCCCACGATACCACGCCGCAGGACCTGACACCCGAGACCCTCGGCCATTACTGCCAGATGAACCTTCTGGAACATCCCGGCCCCAAGGCCCAGATATTCCTCGAAGGCAACCCCGCGCCGCTGTTCTTCAGCCAGGTGCGCGACGCCATCGCCTATATGCGCGGGCCCGAGCAGGTCGCGCCGATCCTCGCCGTCTATGTCAATGACATGGGGAACGCCGGGGCAACGTGGGACCGGCCCGGCGACGGCAACTGGATTACCGCCGACCTGGCCTTCTATGTCGTCGGTTCCGCCCGACGAGGAGGCATGGGGGCGCCCGAGACCGTGCCCTTTTTCAGCCGGGAGGAGGCCGCGGCCTTTGCCCAAGCCGAGGGCGGCCATGTGCTGGCGCTTGCCGACATTACCGATGCCATGGTCCTGACCCCGGTGGAAACCGACACGGACGATGGACCTGACGACGATGACTATCTCGGTCGTCTGCGCGCTCTGCCCAATCCAGCCGGAGGTTGACCCATGATGCTGACAAGACGCCGCCTGATCGCCATTTCCGCCGTTATGGCTGCTCTACCCGCCACTACTGCTCGCGCCAGGGCGGGAGCCGTCCGGCACTGGACAGGTCAGGCTCTCGGCGCGCGCGCCTCGATCAGGCTCGACCACCCCGAAGCCGAAGCCATCACGGCGCGCGTCATGGCCGAGATCGACAGGCTGGAAAACGTTCTGAGCCTCTATCGGCCGCAAAGCGCGCTTTCGCGGCTGAACCGCGAGGGTCATCTCGACGCCCCGCCCTTTGAGCTGCTGGAATGCCTGTCACTGGCCGGCGCCGTGCAGCGAGCGAGTGGCGGGCGGTTTGATCCGACCGTGCAGCCGCTCTGGGCGCTCTGGGCAGAGTCAGCCGCAAGTGGCGGTCGACCCGATGCGCGGGCCATCGAAGAAGCGCGGCGCAAGACCGGCTGGGAAAAGATGAAACTCGATGCCGCGGCGGTCACCCTGCAGCCGGGTATGGCGCTGACGCTAAACGGGATCGGTCAGGGCTATGTCGCCGACCGTGTTGCCACGCTTCTGGAGGCCGAGGGCCTGACCGACATCCTGATCGACACGGGTGAGTTGCGTGCTCTCGGAGGGCGGCCGGCGGGCGGCGAATGGCCCGTACGGCTGGAAACCGGAGGGCATCTGGCGTTGCGCCAGCGCGCTCTGGCGACCTCCGCCCCGCTTGGCACGACCTTCGATCAGGCCGGAAGAGACGGGCATATCCTCGATCCTGCGACCGGTATGCCCGCGCCGGCGAAATGGCGCTCGATTTCGGTCTCTGCCTCTACCGCCGCCATAGCCGATGCGCTGGCAACAGCTGCTTGCCTGATGCCCGACACAGGATCGATCCTCGCCATGATCGGGCATTTTGAAGGCGCGCGTCTGGATGCCGGAGTGTAGCCATCGCCGCGGTATTTGGCACGCCGCACGCAACTGCTTCATCCATTCCACCACACGGACCAGCCGGAACCGACCAAAAGCCGCGTGACAACGTCTCGGATTTATGAAGCCTAAGCGTGTATAAAGGGGACGCGCGCCATGACTTACTACGCCCATTCCGGTCCATCCGATGACAAAAGCGACTGGCAGGGGCTGAAGGCGCATCTCGAGCAGGTTGCCGCACTGGCCGCTCAAATGGCCGAGCCACTGGGCTTGGAAAAGGCGGCTTGCCTTGCAGGGCTGTTCCACGATCTCGGGAAATATACGGCCGACTTTCAGAAGCGCCTGACGGGTGCCGATGTTCGGGTCGACCATTCGACCATTCGACCGCCGGGGCCTGGCATATTCTTCAGGCGGTGCAGGGCCCGGACAGGTTCGTCGCCGAGCTGATCGCCTACGCCATCCTCGGCCACCACGCCGGATTGCCGGACAAGCGTGGCATCGAATTCGCCCTGACGGAACGCATTGCCGGGTTCAAGAGCGGTTCGCTGGACAGGATCTGGGAGACGGAACTCACCGCAGACCTTTCCGCGCTGATGCCCGGCTTCTCCTGGGAAAAGACAAAGGAAAGGCTTGCCTTCCAGCTGGCATTTTGCGGCCGCATGTTGTTTTCGTGTCTGGTAGATGCAGATTTCAAGGATACGGAAGCGTTTTACGGGGCGCTGGAAGGGCGCCAGGTGGACCGCGCGTGGCTGCCGTTGCAGCAGCTTCTGCCGGCGTTTCTTGCCGGCTTCGAGCACTATATGGCGGGCAAGAAGAGCAGTGCGAGCGATCTCAACAGGCTGCGGTCGGAAATTCTCGCGCATGTGCGTGAAGAGGCGCTGGAAAAGCCCGGCCTGTTCACCCTCACCGTGCCGACCGGCGGCGGCAAGACGCTGGCCTCGCTGGCCTTTGCCCTCGACCATGCGCGCGCCCACGGGCACAGCCGCATCATCTACGCCATACCGTTCACCTCGATCATTGATCAGACGGCGTCCATTTTCCGGGATGTTCTTGGCGACGCGCATGTGCTGGAGCATCATTCCGCAATCGACGAGGAAAAGTTCGATCCAAAGGAGCGAAGGGAAGGCCGCGACAAGCTGAAGCTGGCCATGGAGGATTGGGCAGCGCCGGTGGTGGTGACGACCAATGTGCAGCTCTTCGAAAGCCTGTTTGCCGCAAAAACCTCCCGGGCGCGCAAACTCCACAATATTGCCGGCTCGATCATCATTCTGGACGAGGCCCAGACGATCCCCCGCCACCTGCTGGCCCCGGCCGTCCGCGCGCTCGACGAACTGGCGCGCAACTACAAATGCACCATCGTGCTGTGCACGGCGACGCAACCGGCTCTGGACGAGCGAAAGTTTCCGGAGGCGCATCCGGCCGGGCTCACACTCGAAGGCCAGGAACTCGCTCCCGATCCCGAAAGGCTGGCGAAGGAACTGCGGCGCGTGACGATCGAGCGCGCCGGCGCGATGAGCAATGCCGATCTCATCGCAGCGCTGGAGGGGACGTCGCAGGGGCTGGTCATCGTCAACAGCCGCAAACATGCCCTCGAACTTTTTCGCGAGGCACAGGCCGCCGGACTGGAGGGCCTGGTTCACCTCACGACCCGGCAATATGCGGCACACCGGCGGGAGATCCTCGCGGGTGTTCGGCAAAGACTGCGCGACGGCGTACCGTGCAGGGTGATTGCGACCAGCCTAGTCGAGGCGGGCGTCGACGTGGATTTTCCAAAAGTCTGGCGGGCAGAGGCGGGACTGGATTCCATCGCGCAGGCCGCAGGCCGTTGCAACCGCGAGGGCAGGAGGCCGGTGGAGACGAGCATCGTCATCGTGTTTTCCGCGCCGGACTATCCACCGCCCTCCGAGATCAAGGGGCTGATCGCTGACACCGCACGCATGGTCGACAAGCATGAGGACCTGCTGTCCCCCAAAGCCATTGCCGCCTATTTCGAAGAGGTCTACTGGCGCGTCGGCATCAAGGGCCTCGACAGGAAAGCCATCCTCGAACGCTTCCGGGTGGACAAGACCGGAACCGACTTTGCCTATCGCAGCGTGGCTGCGGATTTCCGCATGATCGAGAGCGAGATGGTGCCGGTCATCATCGCCCGCGACGAGGTTGCAAAGAGAGTGGTGGATGAACTGGGGATAGAGAACATTCCTTCTGGTGGGGTCGCCAGAAAGTTGCAAGCATATGTCGTGCAAGTACCGTTAAAGGCGCGCGATCTCTTGCTTGCGAATGGGCATGTGAAATTCATTCACCCGAAAATCCGGGGGGATCAGTTCGCGGTGTTACAGACGGCCACCCTGTATTCGGAGGAGATCGGCTTGTTGTGGGAGGACGCTGATTATCTCTCGGTGGAGAGTCTGGTGATTTAACATTCCCGGCAGTGAGGTGAGGGGGAAAATTTGTCATATGGAGTCCGCTTAAGAGTTTCTGGCGACTACGCCTGCTTTACGAGACCGGAAATGAAGGTAGAGCGCGTCAGCTACGACGTGCCGACACCGTCGGCTGCGAGAGGCATACTCGAAGCGATCCACTGGAAGCCGGCCATCCGCTGGATCATCAATGCCATCCATGTGCTGGAGCCCATCCGCTTCCAGTCGATCCGCCGCAACGAAGTGGGCGGCAAGGCGCCGGCGGGCAAGATCAAGAGTGCGATGAAGCGCGGCGATCTCGCAGACCTGCAATTGCTGGTGGACGAGGACCGCCAGCAGCGGGCCTCCACCGTGCTCGTCAAGCCGGCCTATGTCATCGAGGCGCATTTTGAACTGACGGACAAGGCGAGTGCGGAAGACAACGAGGGCAAGCATCTCGACATCTTCAACCGGCGTGCCGCACGCGGGCAGTGTTTTCACCAGCCCTGCCTCGGCACGCGGGAATTCGCGGCGCATTTTGAACTTTTACCGGCCGACGCGCCGCTTCCCGAGGCGATCGGGGAGACCCGCGATCTCGGCTACATGCTTTTCGATATCGATCACCAGGCCAAGGACCGGCCGTCGCTGTTCTTCCGGGCCTTGATGGAGAACGGCATCATAAAGGTGCCGTCACCGAATTCTCCGGAGATCCGCCGATGAGCATTCTGGCTTCGCTGGCGAGAGCCTATGACCGGCTGCCGGACGCGCCGCCGTTCGGGTTTTCGTCCGAAAAGATCGGGTTCCTGATTTCCCTGAATGCCGACGGCAGCGTGGTATCTGTGAGCGATCTGCGGGAGGGGGAGGGCAAGAAGAAAATAGCACCCACCATGCTGGTGCCGCAGCCGGTCAAACGCACGGCCGGCATTGCGCCGAACTTTCTGTGGGACAAGACATCCTATGTGCTGGGCGTGACGGCAGGGGAGGGCAAACGAACCGCCGACGAGCATGCGGAATTCGTCCTGCGTCATGAAACCGATCTGGCAAATACGGACGATGTTGGTCTCAAGGCCTTGTTGCTCTTTTTGAGAAACTGGACCGCAGACCAGTTCACCGCACCGCTCTGGCCGGATGAAATGAAGGACCAGAACGTGGTTTTCGCGCTGGAGGAAGAGCGGCTGCGGCACATCCGGCTTCACGACAGGCCGGCGGCGAAAAGCCTCTGGGGAAGCCTTTCCGCCGCCGGTGACAAAGGTGCCCAGATCTGCCTTGTGACCGGCGAGCGCGGCCCCGTGGCGCGACTTCACCCCTCCATCAAGGGTGTTTGGGGCGCCCAGTCCTCGGGCGCGGCCCTCGTATCCTTCAATCTCGACGCCTTTACCTCCTACGGCCACGAACAGGGCGACAACGCGCCCGTTTCAGAACTCGCCGCCGCCAAATATACCACCGCCCTCAACCGGTTTCTGGAACGCGACAGCGGCCATCGCATCCAGATTGGCGATGCCTCGACGGTGTTCTGGGCGGATGCTTCCCATGCCAGTTCCGACGTCGCGGAGCTTGCCGAAAGTGTCTTCGGCGGGATGCTCGACAGCATCGACGAGGCGATGCAGTCCAGCAAGGTCGGCGATGTCCTGGCGAAAATCCGCGAGGGAAAGCCGGTTTCTAGCTTCGATCCGGAGCTTGCCGAAGATGTGCGGTTCTACGTGCTGGGTCTGGCGCCCAATGCTGCGCGCCTGTCGATCCGGTTCTATTTCGAGGATAGTTTTGGCGCTCTGGCCAGGAACTACCAGAAATTCATGTCCGACATGCGCATCGTGCCGGCGCCTCGGGAAGGCTATCCTCCGCTCTGGCGATATCTCCTGGAAACGGCCGTTCTCGGCAAGCGGGAAAACGTTGCGCCCAATCTTGCCGGTGAGTGGATGCGCTCCATCCTGAGCGGATCGAACTATCCCCTGACGCTGATGACGTCCGTGCTGACACGCATTCGTGCCGATGGTGAGGTGAACGCTCTGCGCGTCGGCATCCTCAAAGCTCTTCTCGTTCGAAATTTCAAAATGGAGGCACCCGTGGCGTTTGATCCGGATAACAAGAATAAAGGTTACGTGCTTGGCCGCCTGTTTGCCACCTATGAACAAATCCAGTCGGCGGCGCTTGGCTCGAAGCTGAATTCGTCGATCAAGGACAAGTTTTACGGCTCGGCTTCCGCTCAGCCGCGAAAAGTTTTCTCGATGCTTGAAAGCGGTTCGGCCAATCATCTGTCCAAGGTTGGAAAGCAATCGCCCGGCTGGCGGGTTAATCTGGAGAAGCAGATCAGCGAGATCATGGCGATCATGAGCCCGGCTGACGATCCATTTCCGGCCTCCCTGCCATCGGCAGACCAGGCGCTGTTCGGTCTTGGCTATCATCATCAGCGCAATGAATTTTTCAAATCTAGAAAGTCCGAGGCTTCGGGGGAGACCGCAGAATGACCATTCTCGCCAATCGATATGATTTCGTCCTGATCTTCGACGTTGCCAACGGCAATCCGAACGGTGACCCCGATGCCGGCAACCTGCCGCGCCTCGATCCGGAAACGAACAAGGGCCTGGTCACGGACGTCAGCCTCAAGCGCAAGATCCGCAACTATGTGGAACTGGCCCGCGAAAAACAGGATGGTTTTCATATCTACGTGCAGGAAGGCGCGATCCTCAACGAAAAACACCGCCAAGCCTACAAGGCGCTGCGACCGGGCGATGCCAAGGCCGAGAAGGACGCGAAACTCAATCCGAAGGACGATGCCGAGGCGGTGAAACTGCGCGATTTCATGTGCATGAACTTCTTTGATGTGCGCACCTTCGGCGCGGTGATGTCCACCGGCATCAATTGTGGCCAGGTGAAAGGCCCGGTGCAGCTGACGTTCGCGACCTCGGTCGAGCCGATCATGCCGCTCGAAATCTCCATCACGCGCATGGCCGCCACCAACGAGGCGGAAAAGAAGCAGAAGGCGGAGGGCGACGACAGCAACGACCGGACGGACAACCGCACGATGGGCCGCAAGCATATCGTGCCCTATGGGCTCTACGTCGCCCACGGCTTCATCTCGGCCAAATTTGCCCAGCGCACGGGGTTTTCGGAAAGTGATCTGGAGCTGTTGTTCGAAGCGCTCGGCACCATGTTCGAACATGACCGGGCGGCTGCACGTGGCGAGATGACGACGCGCAAGCTGATCGTTTTCAAGCATGAAAACCCGCTCGGCAATGCGCCGGCCGGCCAACTGTTTGATCGTGTGAAGATCGGCCGCAACGTGCAGGGCGAATTCCGCGACGTCGATGACAGACGCATCGACAACGAGCCGCCGGCCCGCAAGTTTTCAGACTACATCGTCGCAATCGACAGGGACAACCTGCCCGCGGGCGTCGAAATCATCGAAAAGCTGTAGCCATGGAACCGGCGGGGGAGACGGAGGAACCCATCCCGCTGTCTGCCCTGCAGCATGCCGTCTATTGCTTGCGGCAGGCGGCGTTGATCCATCTCGAACGGGTCTGGGCCGACAACCGCTTCACCGCCGAGGGCAATGTGCTGCATGCGGTGGCCGACAAGGGCGGATCGCGAAAGGGACGCTGCACGCGCCAGGTGATGGCGCTGCCGCTTGCCTCGAAGCGGCTGAATATTGTGGGCGTCGCCGACCTCGTCGAGTTCCATCCGGCGTAAGAAAAGGGTGCCGGCCAGGAAGTAGCCTTCCCGATCGAATACAAGCGCGGCAAGCCGAAGCTGCACCGCGCCGACGAGGTGCAGCTCTGCGCCCAGGCGGCTCTGCCTGGAGGAGATGACCGGGTGTCCAGTGCCGGAAGGGGCCTTGTTCTACACCGAGACGAAGCGGCGGCTTGTCGTGCCCTTCGACGTGGAGCTGCGGCGGCTCACGGAAGAGGTGGTCGGCGATCTGCAGGCGGTCTTCGACAGCCGTGTGACGCCTCCGCCGACAACCCGACGCGAGCGCTGCCGCGCCTGTTCCTTGATCGAGCTCTGTCGCCCGGGCACGGTGGCCAGACCCGTCCGTGCCTGGCGTGGCCGCATGCTGCAAAAGCTGCTGGCGGAGGAGCCGGTGCCATGAAGAAGCTGCTCAACACGCTCTATGTCACCACCGAAAACGCCTCGCTGCGCAAGGACGGTGAAAATCTGGTGGCCGAAGTGGACGGCGCCGATCGCGCCCGCGTACCGTTGCATATGCTGGCGTCGGTGGCGGTGTTCGGCGCGATTTTCGTTTCGCCGCCGCTGATGGCCGCCTGCGCTGGTGCGGGCATCTCTATTGTGCTGCTGGATCGCAACGGCCGGTTTCAGGCGCGCATTGAAGGCCCGGTCACCGGCAATGTGCTGTTGCGCCGTGCGCAATATCGCGCGTCCGACCGGCCGGAAGAGATCGTCCGGTCGATCGTCATCGGCAAGGTCGCCAACCAGCGCTCGGTGCTGACGCGCTCCTTGCGTGACTATGGTCCGGAATTCTCGGAGCCGGATCGGGCGGCGATCATCGCCGTTATCGAGCGATTGGCACGCATCATCCGCCGCGTGGAGCTTGCCGATGAGAAATTGGACGAGATGCGTGGCTCGGAAGGGGAGGCGGCCAATCTCTATTTCTCGGTTTTCGACCATCTGATCCGCTCGCCGGATGAGGAGATGTGCAGGAAGGGCCGATCTCGCCGTCCGCCGCACGATCCGGTGAATGCTCTGCTCTCCTTTCTCTACACGCTGCTCACCCATGACTGCCGCAGCGCCTGCGAAAGTGTTGGGCTCGACCCCGCCGTCGGCTTCCTGCACCGTGATCGGCCCGGCCGCCCGAGCCTGGCCCTCGACCTGATGGAGGAGATGCGCCCGGTTCTGGCGGACCGGCTGGCGCTGTCCCTGATCAACCGCCGGCAGCTGCGCGCAAAGGATTTCGAGACGCGCGACGGCGGCGCAGTGATGATGTCGGACGATGCCCGCAAGCTGGTGCTGACGGCCTGGCAGGAGCGCAAGAAGGACGAACGGCTGCATCCCTTCCTGGAAGAAAAAGCGCCCCTTGGGCTGACGCCCTATCTCCAGGCGCAGATGTTGGCCGGCCATCTGCGCGGCGATCTCGACGCCTATGCGCCCTGGCTTTGGAAATAGAGGCGATCACGCTGGTGCTGGTGACCTACCACGTCACACCATCGAGGGAAACGGTGCGGCCCGGCTGCGAGCACTACATCAGCATGAGCTTGTCGTTCAGCGCCATCCAGCCGGCGGGCTCCTTGATCAAAGCTGCGGTGTCGTGTTTGCCGAAGATGCGGGTGAAGCTGCGCTTGGTGAAGATTTCGTGGAACATCGCCGAGGCGGGGCCAACGGGACCGCTGGTGGCGCCGAACGCACCGGCAATCACGGTTTCCTGGTAGGCGCGCCAGTGAACCTCCATCGACGTGCGGGCGACGAGCTTGCTCAGCGTCACCTTGATGCCGAGTTTGGCGACGGTGGTTGCGATATTGGTCGCAAGGCCGACGGCAGGGATCGGAATGGCGGCGCCCGCTAGACCCACGCCACGAACGCCGATCTTGGCGACTTTCGCCTTGAGCATTGCATCGACCCAGCGGGTGATCGTCTCACTCTTCTTGAAACCCTTGCCGGCTGCCTTGATGCCGATCAGATGCGCAGCGGTCGTGCCGACGGCGCTTCCCTCGCGCAGGATGCTGCCGACGTCGACGGCCGTCACGCCGGATGCCAACCCGCCCGCAAGGCTGACGGCGCTTCCCCCCAGGCCCTTGAACGTGCGCCCGGTGAAATATTTCCGGGTCTTGGGCGACAGCCCGTCATGGCCGTTGGCCAGAAAGGCCGGGTTCGGGATGACCTTCTCGTCGGCCTCCTCGGCGCCATAGGCTTCGCGAAGGAAATGGATGACGGAGACGAGGTTCGAGGCCGTGTCGTCGATACTCGAGATAGACTCCACGACACACCAGCACACGTCTTCCGCATCGGTCTTGTCGATGGCGCCAAAATTGAAACTGCCCGGCACGATATCCCCCTCGGTCTAGAGCTTCGGCCGCAAAGCTACTGCAAAGCCTATTCAATTAACAGTAGCGAACGCGCCCGCTACCCGCGTTTGTACCGCCTTAGCGCAACCGTTTCACGACCAGCAGGGTGATGTCGTCGAACTGTGGTGCTCCTCCCGCAAAGGCATAGGCTTTTGCAAGCACACCCCGGGCGAGATCACCAGCCGTAGCCCCCGGATTTGCGGCGACTTCGGCCAGCACGCTGTCCGTGCCGAACTGCATCTGGTCGGCGTTCTGCATGTCCGAAAGACCGTCGGAGGTGAGGAAGAGAACGTCGCCCTCGGCAAGAACGAATTCACGATCGTTGAACACGAGTGCCTCGATGACCCCAAGCGCCGGATCGGGAGCCGTTGAAACCTCGGAAACGGTGCGGCCGCTCGTGAGAATCGGATAGACGTGGCCGGCATTGCAATAGATGAGGCGGCCGGTCGCGACGTCCAGAAGGGCGAAGAACAACGTTACGAACCGCGAGTTCGGATTGTTCTTGCACAGTTCGTCATTGACGAGGGCGACGATCTCCGAGGGCTGCGGCACTCGCCCGGCAATGGCGTGGAATTGCAGCGTGCCGGCGCGCAGCAGGCTGCGCGTGCGCGCCATGAAGAGCGCTGCAGAGGCACCCTTGCCCGCCACGTCGCCGATTGCGAGTGCGATCAAGCCCGGCGTCACTTCAAAGACGTCATAGAGATCGCCGCCAATTTCGAGCGCCGGGTCGATGCTTGCGAAAATCTCCAGTTGCGCGGGATCGACAGGAAAGCTGGTCGGGAGCATGGATTTCTGGCAGAGCCAGGCTTCCGCCAGCTCGTGTTCGAGCCGCTCCAGTTGACGCTGGTTGATGTCGCGCAGGAACTTCTTCTCAAGCACCGCGCCCACACGGGCGGCAAGCAAGGCCGGGTTGAAGGGTTTGGGCAGATAGTCCTCGGCGCCCAGTTCAATGCAGCGCACCACCGTCTCGATTTCAGAGGCCGCCGAGATCATGACGACCGCCGTGGTCTTGAGCCAGCCCTCGTCGTTGAGTGCCTGCAGGGCATCGATGCCGTTCATGCGCGGCATCATCACGTCGAGAAGGATGAGATCGAAGGGCTCGGCGCGAACTTTTTCAAGGGCTTCGAGACCGTCGCCGGCCTGCACGACATTGACGATGCCCTGCCGCCGGAGACGCCGTGCCAGCACATCCCGGTTGTCTTCGATATCGTCGACGATGAGGACTCGCGCCTGGGGAAAATCCAAAGAGGACCTCGTGAGTGCTGGCCGGGTGACCGCGGCCGAGGCCGCTTACTGGCCGCTACGTTACGTCAATCGCCGATCGTTTCAAGGCCGTCAACGCCCGTTGATGGAGAGCATGCCGGTGACCGGGTCGATTGCCGTGTTGAAGATGACGGCCTCGGTGGTGGAATCCGTTTCGAGAATGGCGTTGATCTGGAAGCGCAATATTCGCTCGACCTGGTTTTCCGGCACGATGAGCGTCACGGAGAGTTCGCGGAACCTGGGCTCGAACCGGCGGATGACGTCCTCCAGGTTCTTGCGGAACTGCTCCTGCTGCGCCGGGGACGCGAGATGCTGGCTTTGCACTTCCGGCAGGCCATAGGTCAGGATCGACTGGCGCAGCTCCGTAAGCTTGGGGTCGGCGGGCAACCGGCCCGGTCGAGTGTTGAACAGAATTTCGAGGTCGCGCCGCACGGACTCGTGCAGTTCCTGCAACGCGCGATCGACGTTGCGGTCTGTTTCCATACTGTCACCCTGCAGCAGCCGATCGAAGAGGGAAAGCCGGGGAGGGGCCTTGTTGGGAAGCCGGGCCATGCTCTATCCTTTGTTTTGGGCGATAGTGGGCGTAAACATGCCCTATCGCGAGCGCATCGTCTGCACTTCGGTACGCATGCGAAAACCCGAGATGACCTGGTCGAACTGGAAGTGCGGCTGGAGATGCAGCACGCAGTTCATGACGCCGGGGCGACCGCTGATTTCGTTCATCTCAAGCCGGGCGCCGGCAAGCGGGTAGCGCGCTTTCAGTTCGGGGCCTGCGTCGGTGTTGCCGATCGTGTAGTCGCGCAACCAGTCTTCGAGGTAGCGTTCGAGATCCTGCGGTGTCGTATAGGCGCCGACCCGGTCGCGAGCCATGATCTTAACATAATGCGCAAAGCGGCTCATGCACATGACGTAGTGCAGCATGGCGGAAAGCCGGCCGTTCACCTGGGCGGGAAGGTCGCTGTCGTTCGGGGCGGCATAAAGCGATTGAGCGCCGAGAAAAACCACGGAGCGATCGAAATTGCAGGGGGTGAGCGCGATGAAACCAAGCGCCTCGAGAACCTTCTGCTTCTTGTCGGTCAGTTCCACCTCGAGCGGCCGCCTGTAGGCGATCGTCTCGGACGTCGAGAAGTTCGCCACCGGCAGATGGGCGACGACGCCGCCGAGATCGCCTTGCGGACCCCGCGTGCCGCACATGTCGGCAAACCAGCCCCAGTCGCGGAACGCCCGGATCGCGATGACGCCGAAGGCGAAGGCCGCATTGCCCCAAAGCCAGGAATCGACGCCCGTTCCGCCTTCGCTGTAGCGGAAGCCGTCCTGCCGCGAGGCGGTGTCGCGGTAGCGGTCGCGCAGCAGGACGCGCGGCATGGCGATACCGAGGAAGCGGCTGTCCTCCAGGTCGCGTAGCCGTCGCCACCGGTGGTATTCGCCGAGCTGAAAACCGGCGTCGAGCCGCTGGGCATAGGAAAGGTCGGCAAAGGTGCCGACCCCGAACAGTTCGGGTGCTGCGCCGAGAATGCAGGGAGAAAAGGACGCTGCTGCAACCTGCGCCAGGCCTGTGAGCGTGCCGACATCATCCTGCGCGCCCGCACCGGCCGGTGCGCGATGGCGCACTGCGTGGTCGCAGAGAAGCAGGCCGTACGGCACGCCACCCGGCATGCCGTATTCCTCACTATAGACCTTGGCGAAAAGAGTGCTCTGGTCGAATTCGATGGCGCGGTCGAAGTCGCGCGACAGCTCTGCCCAGGTGGCATTGAACAGCTTGACGCGCACCTTGTCGTCGTTGCCGGTCTCCGAGAGCAACAGCTCTACACCACGCCAGGAGGCTTCGAGCTTGGTGAAGTCCTCTGTGTGGATGATGGCGTCGATCTGGTCGCCAAGCAGCGGGTCGATCGCCGCGATGTCGCGGGTCAGGATCGCGCGCCAGCGTTCCCCGCCGCCGCGAGAGCCGAACCATAGACGGAGGCATTCGTCGGGGTCGTCGCAGTCCATGAAACGGTCGAGCGTGGCGGAGATCTCCTCCCCGCCACGCTCGAGAACCGCATCGACGATGCGAAGCCGGAGACCGGCCTCGCTGTTGGCGCCAGCGCCGCCGGAAGGGTTTTCCGTGGCGATGGCATCGTCCTGTTCCATGCCTGCGTCAGCCCATCTGCGGGATGCGCGCGACGAGGCGCATGGAGGCCGTCAACTCTTCCATCTGCAACCACGGGCGCAGATACGCGACGGCATTGTAGGAGCCCGGCGAACCGGGGACTTCCTTCACGCTGATCGAGGCTTCCGCCAGCGGGTACTGCGCCTTCATCTCGGCACTTGCTTCCGGATTGCCGTTGACGAAATTGCGGATCCAGTTGTTGAGCCAGGTTTCGCAATCGCTGACTTCCAGGAAGGAACCGATCTTGTCGCGGCCCATGACCTTCAGGTAATGCGAGAAGCGCGAGGTTGCCATGATGTAGGGCAGGCGGGCGGAAATCGCCGCATTGGCCGTGGCATCTGGCTTGTCGTACTTCTTCGGGCGCTGTGTCGTCTGTGCACCGAAGAACACCGCATAGTCCGTGTTCTTGTAGTGGCAGAGCGGCAGGAAGCCGAGCTTGGAAAGCTCTGCCTCGCGGCGATCGGTGATGCCGATTTCCGTCGGGCATTGCTGGTCGGCGTCGCCGTCATCGCTGGTGAAGGTGAAGGTCGGCAGGCTTTCGACCTTGCCGCCGCCTTCGGCGCCGCGGATCGCGACGCACCAGCCATATTTCGAGAAGGCCGATGTCAGGCGTTCGCCAAGTGCGTAGGAAGCGTTCATCCAGGTGAACTCGTCCGACTTCATCTTGGTGACGACGCCGTTCGCGCCGATCGGGGCTTCCTCGTAGGCGAACTCATCGATCTGCTTGCCCTGCGAGCCGTAGGGAACGCGGGCGAGCACGCGCGGCATGGTCAGCGTGACGAAGCGAGCGTCTTCGCTGTCACGGAAACCGCGCCACTTGATGTATTCCGAGCTTTCGAAGATCTTTTCGAGGTCGCGCGGCTTGGAGAGTTCAGTGAAGCTTTCCAGGCCGAACATCTTCGGGCTTGCGGCCGAGACGAAGGGTGCGAAGGACGCTGCGGCGACATTCGACATGCCCTGCAGCACTTCGAGGTCTTCCGTGCTGGAGCCGAATTCGAAGTCGCCGATGAGCGCGCCATAGGGCTCGCCGCCGGGTGTGCCGAACTCGGTTTCGTAGAGCTTCTTGAAGGTCTGGCTCTGGTCGAACTCGACTGCCTTGGTCAGGTCCTTGTGCAGTTCCTTCTTCGACAGGTTGAGAACGCGGATCTTCAGCGTGGCGCTGGTCTCCGAGTTCTTGACGAGGTAGTTCAGGCCGCGCCAGCTGCCTTCCAGCTTCTGGAAGTCTTCATTGTGCATGATAGCGGTCAGCTGCTTCGACATCTTCTCGTCGATTGCGGCAATCGCCTTGTTGAAGGTCTGCGTCAGGTTCTTGCTGAACGTGACGGTGCCGGAAAGGGCTTCCGACGTCAGCGTGCGGAGCAGATCCTGGATTTCGTCCGGTTCGGCAGTCTTCGTGACCTGGATGGCCTGGTCGAGAAGGCTCACGGAGCCGGTGTCTTCGGCGGCAGCTGCGCTGCCGGCTGCTTGGGTCTCGGCGCTCATCTGATTACTCCTTCGCACTCTCGGTGCCAAGCTCGTTGGCAAGGGCTGCAAGCTTGTCGGTGTTCTGCAGGACTTCTTCCAGAAGGCTTTCCAGCTCTTCGGAACGGTCCACCTTCGACATCAGGTCACGCAGCTTGTTGCGCACGGCCAGAAGCTTGCGCAGCGGCTCGACCTGCTGGACGACGGCGCCGGGTTCGAAATCGTCCATCGACTTGAACTTCAGCGATACCGGCAGCAGCGAGTCGTCGCCTGCCAGCGTGTTCTCGACCTTGAATTCCGCGCCGGGCGTCATGCGCTGCATGACGTCGTCGAAATTGTCGCGGTCGATCTGGGTGAACTTGCGGTCGCGCAACGGCTTCTGCGGTTCGTAGGACTTGCCGGAGAAATCGCCGATGACGCCGACGACGAAGGGCAGTTCCTTGCGGACCTGCGCGCCTTCGGTCTCGACGTCGTATGTGATGTGAACGCGCGGTGCGCGCACCCTCTTGAGTTTCTGTTGAACGCTTTCTGCCATGACGGCCCCCTCTTCAGATGGTTGAATTGCTGCTCATATGGACTGGTAAATCAATAACCTGTTTCAGCTGCTGGCGGCTTAATACCCGCCGCCAGCAGGATGCGCTGGAGGTGGGCCGGGTCTTCGACCAGTTCCACCAGAAGGTCGGGTAGGCTCATGCGCGCACGCCTGACGGCGTCTTCGAGCGTGTACGACATGGGCGAATGCGGTTCTGTCTTGCGAAAATAGCTGGCTATGCGGGTTAGCTCCGCCAAGGCCTCTTCGCGCGTCTGGTATCCGTCGATCTTGCGTACGGCCACAGTGCCGCCCGCTGCTGCCCGTTGTCCGGGCTCGCCTTCGGCCGCGTCTTCGGCGATGGTTTCTTCGCCAGCGGCAGAATAGTTCGCCACCGCCAGTTTGTCAGCGGCGAAATGGGTAATCGAGCGGGAGATCTCTTGCAGAAGCTCCCGGAGTGCGGAGACCGGCGGCGCATCCATTCCGGCGACCGCATCGAAGGCCTTGTCCATGTCCGCGAGAGCGGCGATCGTCTCCTCGATGACTGCCTGGGTTTCCGAGAAAAACGACGGCTGCGTATCCGCCACGCTTTCCTGGAACTGCTCCATGGTCACGGCGCCGTTGTCGATGCGCTCCTGCCGGCGGGCGGGATCGGTGACCTTGGCGAGATCGGTTGCCTGTTCGTAGTTCCAGAGGGAGAAGCTCCACTGCGAGCCGCGGGTGATCGGTACGAGCCGGATCGGCTGGATGAGCGTTCCGACCGCGCCCGACCCGTTGAGGCCGGCGACCGCGGAAACCTTGCCTTCGATGCCGTCTTCATCGAGCTCGGGAAAGCAGGGTTCCCAGAAGCCGGAGACGATACCGGTGATCACGTTCATGCCGTCGCGCAGGCCGGCGAATCCCTCCTGCCGCAAAAGCGCCTCGACCAGCCAGGCGGCGATCTCGAGGTCCTTGCCGTGCGAACCGATGATTTCCATCGCGGTTTCGGCGACCGTGATCCATTCCGGTGGCGGGGCTGCACCGATTTCGACGGCCGCGCGTTCGGCGGAGCGTGCGGCGTTGCGGGCATCCTTGGTACGATAGTAAAGCGACGTCGGGGAACTGTCGGCACGCGGATCCGTCCCGGCAGGAGCCTCCTCCGAGATATTCTGGAGCAGAGCATCGATATCAATAACCTGCGGCAGAGCCATGGGTAGATATCCTCCTTCCCTTGCGGGCCTCTTTACGGAAACCCGGGCGCACGCAGCTCCCGCCGTAATTGAAATCTCTAAACAGACGCGAACTCGGATACCGCTACACGCGCGGGCTGGCAGCAAGCATGCTTAGCCCCAAATACTTAATTGATCTTGAAGCGAATCTCCGGATTCGCCCTACGATCAATTCATCCCGGTCGGTCGCTCGCCCGGCAACCAGCCGTTGCCGCCATTGGCAATGTTTACCGCCCGGATGACAGCCGTCTCGAAACGGTTGACGAGTGTCGTTGCGTCACCCCCGGTAATCGATAACAACACCGAAGCACCCACGCCGATCGGACCCAGTCGTGGATCAGCATCCGCATCCGGCATGCCTTCAGGCGCAAGGCTGCCGCCCGACCAGAAGACTGCGAGCGCCGCATAGGCCGCCGCACCCGTAAACTTGGCTGATTCGGCACATTCCATGCAAGAGCGGCGGCGCGGTTCGTCCGGTTCGTAGACCCAGGCCGCGGTCCGCTCGAGGCAGAGTTGTTCCAGTTCGGCGGGCGCTGGAATATTGGTCTTCGCGACGATATAGGCCCACCAGATCGCCTCGCGCACGGGAAGTGCGAAAGCCAGGAAACGAATGGCGTCGCCAATGTTCTCCGCCTCGACGAGAAGCGAGAGGAAACCCTGCGGCGACAGATCGGGCAGCAGAAAGGGGCGCGCTTCGGCAGAGAGGTCCGCCCGGCTGCAGATTTCCTGCGCCGTTTCGGCCGTCAGCTTGCGGAAGGCTTCCGTCTGGATTCTCACCATCTACCCCTAATTGATCTTGACCATGCCACCCTTGACGGTGACCATGCCGTCGCCGGCGACATTGACGATCGGCCCCTTTACTTCGCTCTTGGCGGAGCCCTGGATCGTGACTGTGACGCCCTTGACGGTAATGCCGCTCGGGGTGATCTCCACCGTGCTACTGCCACACTTGAAGGTAATGCCCTGCATCGCTTCGAGCGTGATCTTGCCGGCGCTTGCCTTCGTCGTCTGGTTCCCTTTGGTGATGGTCAGGCTGTCATTGCCCGTGCTCAGCGTCACCGCGCGGTCGCCCTTCTTGAGGGTCAGCGCATCGTTGCCGGTCGAGAGCGTGACGGCGCGATTGCCCTTGGCGATATCGAGCGTTTCGTTGCCGGTCTCGACCTTCTCCGTCCGGTTGCCCTTCTTGATCGTCAGGGTTTCATTGCCCTCGGTGATCTCGGTGGTGCGGTCGTTCTTGATCGTGCGTTTCTGATCGTGGCCGACAGTCAGCGTGTCGTCGTTCTCGACCTCGCGCAAAAAATCCTTCTCGGCGTGGAAGGTGATCTTTTCCTCGCCCTTCTTGTCTTCGAAGGAGAGTTCGTTGGCATTCGCCGTCTGGCCGGACTTGCTGCTGCGGGTCAGGAGCCCGCTCTTGGTCATGTTGGCGGGCAGCGCCCAGGGCGGCATGTTGTCGGCATTATAGACCGCGCCCGTAACGAGCGGCCGGTCCGGATCGCCATCGAGGAACTGCACGACCACTTCCATGCCGATGCGCGGCACGAAGACCGAACCCCAGTTGCTGCCGGCAAGCGACTGCGCCACGCGCACGAAGCAGGAACTCTTCTCGTTCTTCTTACCGTAGCGGTCCCAGTGGAACTGCACACGGATGCGGCCATATTTGTCCGTGTGGATCTCGTCGCCGGCCGGCCCGACGACGATCGCCGTCTGCGGCCCTTGGACGACCGGTTTCAGCGCGGGCAGCGGACTGCGCGCAATACGCGTCGCCGGCATGCAGGTGAAACTGTTGCGGTAATAGGGTCGCCCGTCGGTTCCGGCGCGCACGTTGAAATGCGCGCGATCGACGGCCTCGTGGCGGACTTCAGTCAGCACCAGCCGGCGGTTTTCCGTCTCGACCGGATGCTCCTTGAGCGTGAAGGCGTGCCCGCTGGTGAAGCTTGCGCAGGTCCCGGCACCGGTCGCGGTTTCGAAGCCGGCTTCGGCGGCGTCGATCGCCGCGGTCGCAAAGAGCTTCAAGCTGCCCGCCTTGAGGGACGAGCCGGGAAAGCGGTAATGCTCCCATTTCTTCGACGACGCGGGCTGCTGGTTGGTCTTGCGCTCCCCTTCGATATTGTTCGCCGGCTTTTCGAAGTCGTAGTCCTCGATATGCCAGGTCGCGTCGGTGAGGCTCGCCCCCGTATTGAAGGAATGCACGCTGTCGACGGCCTCTTCCTGCCCCTGGCGATACAGCACAGTGTCCTGGGTGCAGTCGACATAGGCCGAGGCATTGTCGGTGAGCACCAGCTTGTGGGAACCATTCGTGTGCTTGAAGAAGTAGAAGATGCCCTCTTCCGCGAGGATGCGCTGCAGGAAGTCGAAGTCGGTCTCGCCGAACTGCACGCGATATTCGCATGTCTCGTAGGTTCCGGTGAGCTTCTTCTCGAAGACGACGTCGCTGTCGGCCAGCAACTGCTCGGCGATGGCGACAACGGTCTTCTCCTGAAAGACCTTGTGGTCGGACGTGCGCTGGGCAAGCCAGAGCGTGGGCGAGATGACCATCGTGTAAAGCCGGTAGTCGTTGCGCGTGAAGGCGCCGGCGGAAAACGCGGTGACGATACCGTTGACATAGCGGCGGCCGCCGCCCGGTTTGGCCATCGAAAGCGTAACGCTCTTGCCGAGCAGATCTTTCGGCTCGATGGAGGCACGAGAGGAAATCGCGCTGACGGTGAACTCGAAAAGGCTGGAAATCCCTTCCGTCCCGCGCGCTTCGGTTGCGACGAAGGCGTTTTCCCCGAGAGGTGTCTCGAGGGTGATCCAACGGTCCTCTTGAACTAGGATTGTTGCCATGAGGTACTAGGTGCCCGATGGATGCGCGCAGACACGCATCGCCGCGTAATGCAATCGAATATCGGGGCGCGGGGTGAACCACCAAAACAG